>JAKFXC010000087.1 GCA_021731625.1 Candidatus Omnitrophota bacterium | reverse complement strand
AAAATGCCGAAGATCGGTGGGTTTGCGCTTCAGGACACCATGGCGGTCAAAGAACTGGCCATTCCGATTATCTTTATCTCCGGATATGGAGACATACCAATGAGTGTGAAAGCTATGCAGGGGGGGCGATTGATTTTTTGCCTAAGCCATTCACCGCCAAAAAGTTGCTAAACGCCATCGGGCGGGCCATTGCTAAGAATAAGATCCAGAACAAACAAGACGCCGATATATCAAGAATCAAACGCCGCATCAAGACCCTGTCTCCCCGAGAGCTGGAAGTTTTTCATTTCGTGGCCCGGGGAATGTTAAATAAGCAGATTGCTTCCAAGCGGGGGACCACTCTCCAAACCATCAAGGTCCACCGCAGCCGGGTCATGCATAAGATGCACGCAAAAACCGTTACCGAACTCATCCACTTCGCCCAAAAAGCGGGCGTAACCTCTTCCAAAAACTAAACGTTCACTCCTGTTATACCCCGGTACAATTGACCACTTCCTGATTCTCCCTACAATGCATACATAAGTTGAGGGAGTTACATCTTTAAGGAGTGGGGCAAATGTCAGCAGACAAAAGACAAATTTACATTGTGGATGATGATGCATCGGTGCGCCGCGCGCTCGGAATCCTTCTGGGTACTTATGGCTTTCTGGTGAAGGCCTTTTCTTCCGCGGAGGAATTTTTTAGCCGTGTGTCTACGGGCGATCCGGGTTTCTTGATCTTGGACATCCATATGCCGGGATTAAACGGCTGGACAATGCTGCAGCGTCTTTATACGTCAGGATCTTTACGCCCGGTCATCGTTATTACGGCGGACAAAAATGGTGGGCTTCGGGAGAGAGCTTTGAAAATCGGCGCCGTGGGGTTTTTTCAAAAACCGATCAACGACCTTGAGTTGGTCGATTTGATCAATAAAGCGTACTAAATCAGAGAAATTAAGGAAAGGAGGTCATTATGTTAAATTGGGCTGCTACATTTTTTGTTATCGCCATTGTCGCCGCGGTTTTTGGATTTACGAATATCGCGGGTTCCGCCATTGACATCGCCAAGGTTTTATTTTTTGTTTTCTTGGTTTTTGCGGTGGTTTCTCTTATTTTCGGAAGAACAAGGGCTACGTAAAGACGCAAAAATACAATAACATCATCACAGAAAGGCATTCAATGAGCTTCAATTATTCGAAAGTGTTTTTTGCAGTCACGGCCGCGCTATTGTTCACGTGGGGGTCTGCGCACGCTTCACAAACGGATGAACGCATCGAATCCGCCGCCAAGCAGTCCTACGTGTACAAAACGTATCTTAAAAACGATGCCATTAACACCCAGGCCAGGGATGGCATTGTCACATTGACGGGTACAGTTGCCGAAGAGTCCCACAAATCTTTGGCCAAAGAGACCGTGGCCAGCCTGCCCGGTGTTAAAAGTGTGGACAATCAATTGGAATTACAAGGCGAACGTCCCGCTGAAAATTCGGATGGATGGATCAGCATGCAGGTGAAATATTCGCTCCTGTACAACCGGCATGTGAGCGGCTTAAATACCCAAGTATTCGTGACGGACGGCATTGTGACGTTACAGGGTGAAGCCGCAAGCCAGGCCCAAAAGGACTTGGCAGGTGAATACGCCAAAGACATTAAAGGCGTCAAAGGCGTAAAGAATGACATGACCATCGCTAAAATTATCCCTGAATCTAAGCTGTCCATAGGAGATAAAATCGATGACGCCTCCATCACGGCCCAGGTCAAGATGGCCTTCTTGTCTCATCGCTCCACCAGTGCGTTTAGGACCGGGGTTGAGACCAACAACGGCGTGGTGACATTAAGCGGCACGACCAGCAGTGCGGCCGGAAAAGACATGGTTACAAAGGTCGCCAGTGACGTCCATGGGGTGACGCAGGTGATCAATAACATGACGGTCGTTGATACGTTGTCGAAAAATTAGATCTGTGTCGTTGCTGGCGGGGGGCGTTTGCCTTGCCCGTCAGCAACGGCTTTCGTGTGAAGGAGGAAGGGTCATGGAGAGCAAAATTTTATCCGCCGAAGTTCTGTATCCGCCGAAAGAGTGGGACAAATCGGACATTGCCGCTTTAACCATAAGCGAATTGACCAGGTCGAATAAAGAGCTTGAGCAGTTTGCCTTTGTAGCTGCGCACGACCTTCAGGAACCTTTAAAAGTCGCGTATTCCTATCTCCAGCTTTTTGATAAAAAGTATAAAGGAAAACTTGATGACAATGCCGATAAAATGATGGTTGCGATTATAGAGAATACGGAAAGGTTGCAAAATCTAGTTCAGAGTTTGCTCAAGTATTCCCAAGCTGGAAGAACGCAAATTCAATATAAGGGATGGGACAGCAGTGTTTTGCTCAACCGTGCTATTGAGAATTTAAAAGTGAGCATCGAGGAGAGTGCGGCCGTCATTAGGCATGAAGGTTGCCATATCATTTGGGGAGACGAAATTCAGTTGACGCAGTTGTTTCAAAATTTGATCGGCAATGCCATCAAATTTCGCAAGAAGGAAGAGGCCCCCGCTATATATATTTCGGTCCGGCAGGAAGATGCCCAGTGGGTCTTTGCGGTCCAAGATAATGGTATAGGCATTGCCCCTGAAGATACCCAGAGGATTTTCGATCTTTTTAGAAGACTGCACCCCCAAAGTGAATACACCGGATGCGGCATAGGCCTGGCCTTATGCAAAAAGATCGTGGAGTCTCACCGGGGCAGAATTTGGGTCGAATCGGAAATAGGAAAAGGGACCACTGTTTATTTTACCATTCCTAAAACCAGAAAGTTGTTTTTTAACCTGCCTGCAGGGACGTTAGTGTTGCCTATAAGGGTCTCGGTGTCCTAAAAGTGAATGAATGCGCGCCTACCTCATTTTATTTCTTTGTGTTGCGATGGGATCGGGTTGTGCCACTACTCAAAAAACAATAACCGAACAAAAACCGCGCGAATTTATCTTTCCTAAAGATTTTTTGTGGGGGGCAGCCACTTCTTCTCACCAAGTCGAGGGAAACAATACCAAAAATGATTGGTGGGAATGGGAACTGACCCGTCTGACTCACTCCCGTTCCGGCCAGGCCAGCGACCACTGGAACCGTTTTGAAGAGGATTTTAAACTCGCCCAGGATTTAAAACACACAGCCCATCGTTTTTCAATAGAGTGGAGCCGCATCGAGCCCCAAGAGGGCCAATGGGACAGCGCAGCGCTGGAGCATTACGCGCAGGTCATCCGTTCGTTGAGAAGCAAAGGCATCGAGCCCGTTGTCACACTGCATCATTTTACCCTTCCCTTATGGTTGGCCCGCCAGGGTGGCTGGCATTCCGAGAAAATCCCCCAACTCTTTGCCCGATACGTTGAGAAAGTTGTCGAAACTTTAGGCAGTAATGTGCACTATTGGATGACGTTAAATGAACCGGGGGTGTACACCTATAAGAGTTATTTGATCGGGGAGTGGCCGCCGGGAGTAAAGTCCCCGGACCAAGCGCTTAAAGTATTTAAGACCTTGCTCCTCGGGCATGTTTTGGCATATGAAAAAATTCAAGAGACTTATCGCCGCAACGGTTGGCAGAAGCCTATGGTCGGGATTGCTCAAAGCGTGCTCATCTTCAGGGCGTGTACGGACCGTTCTTTAAGGGACCGGGTTGCGGCCCGTTTCAGGCATTGGATGTTTAACCACTTATTTGTCCAGGCGCTGGTCCGCGGACAGGCCTATAGCATTGGACTTTTTAGCATCCATTTGCCCAAAGCGCATACTTTGGATTTTATTGGCCTCAATTATTACACCCGGGACTTTGTCCGCCACCACGGCTTTGGATTTCCAGGCATTTTGGGTCAGGCGTGTACGGCGACTGTGGCACAGGACCGTCATACCGGTAAAGACAATTTTCTCTCCTGGGAAATTTACCCAAAGGGTTTGCACACGTTCCTGAAAGATTTTTCACGGTACAAACTGCCTCTTTTAGTTTCAGAAAACGGAATCGGAACGGATGATGATCGTGAACGTTCGGAGTTTATTGTTGAACATCTTAAAGCCATGGCCCAGGCGATGCAGGAGAAGGCCCCCGTGATTGGTTATCTCTATTGGTCATTGTTGGATAATTACGAATGGGCGGAAGGGTTTGTCCCGCGGTTTGGATTGATTGGGGTCGACTATACGACCCAGGAACGGAAGGTCCGGGAATCGGCAAGAAGACTCATGGAAATCATCCAAGCCGGAAAATTAAATTTTTAAATTTTTAACTTTTTAACCGATAACCCGTTTTAAACATCCATCGGACCAGCGCGATACATCCCGCCAGAAAAATCAAAACCATTAGTAAGCTTAAGGACAGACTGACGTCCGCGGACTCATAAAAGCTCCAGCGGAAGCCGCTGATCAAATACACCACCGGGTTAAGCAGCGAGACCTTCTGCCAGAACGGCGGCAGCATTTTGATGGAATAAAAGCTTCCGCCCAGGAATGCCAGCGGGGTCACAATCAGCATCGGGATGATCTGCAATTTTTCAAAACCATCCGCCCAAATGCCGATGATAAAACCGAACAGGCTAAATGTCACCGACGTGAGCACCAGAACAAAGAACATCATAAACGGGTGCATGATTTCCAGCGGCACAAAGAAGCCGGCCGTCGCTAATATCAAAATTCCTAAAATGATGGATTTGGTGGCCGCGGCCCCCACATACCCTAAAAGTATCTCCACGTAGTCGATGGGGGCGGAGAGCACTTCATAAATGGTGCCGGTGAATTTTGGAAAATAAATCCCGAACGAGGCGTTGGAAATGCTTTCCGTGACGATGGAGAGCATGACCAGCCCCGGCACAATGAACGCCCCGTAATGGATCCCGTCGATCTCAGCAATGCGCGACCCGATCGCCGACCCAAAAACCACAAAATACAGGCTGGTCGAGATGACCGGGGAGGCAATGCTCTGGGCGATGGTGCGCCACCAGCGGGCCATTTCAAACGTATAGATTGCAGCGATCGCGTGCACATTCATGAGGGTTTCACCAGTTGGATGAAAATTTCTTCCAGGGAACTTTGGTCGGTGTGGATGTCCTTGATGCCAATCCCGGCCGCGCTCAAGCCGGCCAAGAGCTCGGCGATGCCGTTGTCGGCGTGGGTTGACACATAGGTATACGTCAATTGAGCGCGGTCGGGGCTTAAGACCAGGTTCCATGGCCCCAGCGAAGCAGGCACTTGGCCGACCGGATGCTTCAAATCCAAGACCAGCGTCTTGCGGCCGAGTTTTTTCATCAACTCGTTTTTGTTCTCCGTGATGATGATTTCGCCGTTATTAATGACCCCGATGCGTTCCGCCATTTGTTCGGCTTCATCCAGATAATGGGTGGTCAAGATGATGGTCACGCCGTTGTCTTTGAGTTGCCGCACCTGCTCCCACATGTCTTTGCGCAAACTCACATCAACCCCGGCGGTGGGCTCATCCAAAAACAAGATCCGCGGTTCATGGGAGAGGGCCTTGGCAATCATTACCCGGCGTTTCATTCCCCCCGAGAGGGTCATGATTTTGCCGTTTCGCTTGTCCCACAGCGACAATTGCTTGATGATGCGCTCCACGTAGGCATGGTCGGGCGTTTTTCCGAAAATCCCGCGGCTGAAGTTGACGGTATTCCAGACGGTTTCAAAGGCGTCGGTGGTGAGCTCCTGGGGGACCAATCCGATCAGGGAGCGGGTGGCGCGAAAATCTTTGATGATGTCAAAACCATCCACTAGGATTTGGCCGCTGCTGGGTTTGATGATCCCGCAGATGGCATTGATTAAGGTGGTTTTCCCGGCGCCGTTAGGCCCCAAGAGGGCAAAGATCTCGCCTTTGCGGATTTCCAGGTTGATGTTTTTTAACGCCTGAAAACCGCCGGCATAGGTTTTGTTGAGATTGTGGACAGAGAGGATGGCCATGGCGCAGAGCGCAGTATACTATAAAAATGGACAGTTGACGAGCCCATTGCTACAATATTCCGCCGCTGAACACTTAAAGCTAAGGAGCAGAAGATAATCAAAAAAATTCTCGAAATCGCATTCATGATTCTGGCGGGAGTCCTTCTTTTGTATCTGTTGGTCTCCTGGGTGGTTTTGCCGCTGGGCATGCCTTGGGTGATCAAAAGCCAGGGAGCAAAATTCCTAAAACACCCGGTCCAGGTGCGCGGGGTGCAGTTTAATCCTTTTTTATGGCGGTTGAGCGTCCATGGATTACAAATCACCGACGATCAGAAGCGCCCCATGATTGGCTTTGATCGCCTCAGCGTGGATGTCAGTGTTTTGAATTTACTCAAAAGAATCTACCGCGTGGAATCGGTTCATCTCGACGGCCTTTTGATTCACGCATCGCTTCAAAGCGGCGGCAAAATTGACCTCATGGACCTGGTGCCGCCGCCTCCAACATCAACCTCATCGCCACCCCCGCAGGCAGCAGCGACCAAATCAGCTCAGCCAACGGAGCCCTTGCCGCTTCTGTTTGTCGACGAAATCCTCTTTAAAAAAGGCCGCATTCAATTCGAAGACCAAACCGTCACCCCTCCGGTTAAGATGGCCGTTAGTGATATCGACGTTGCCATCAAAGGATTCTCGACCAAACCGGATGGAATCACGGAAGCTGCTTTTAAAGCAAAATTGGCGGACCGGGGCGTTGTGGAAGCCCAGGCCCAGGTGATGCCGCTCAAGGAACCTTTGGAATTGGATTTGACGTTTGGGCTCAACGAATATGCGCTGGCGGCCTTAAGCCCGTATGTCGGCAAGTACACCGGACGCGGTCTTCAGGAAGGGAAGTTGGATTTTAAAGTCAGCTATCGCATCAGCGACCATCAACTCATCGCTTCGCATAAGGTTTTAATCCAGCGTTTTGAATTTGGCGACAAGGTGGAAAGCAAGGACGCGCTGAATCTTCCGTTTGGATTGGCGATCGCTCTGCTGGAAGATCCGCAGGGACGCATCAGCATTTCCTTGCCGGCCAAAGGAGATATGGCCAAGCCGGAATTTAAGTACACGCATTTGATTTGGCAGGTGGCCCATAATTTTTTTGTGAAATTGATGACCAAGCCTTTCGCTATCTTAGGCTCAGTCCTGGGGTCGGACAGCGGCACGGATGAGCTGGGGTATGTGCGTTTTGCACCGGGACATCCGCAATTGCTTAATGAGGAAAAGCAAAAACTTGCCATTCTGGTTAAAGGATTAAAAGACCGCCCCAAACTGCTTTTGGAGATAAACGGCAGCTATGACCCCAAGATGGACTGGAAGGCCATTAAATTGGATACTCTTAAAAAGGATTACACGGCCCTGAAGGCGGAAAGCACCAAGATGGACAATTGGGTGTTCCAGGCCCTGTATCAGCGTCGATTTGGGGTGAGGGAGTTGTGGAAGCTGACCAGGTCTTTTAAAACCAAAGGCAAGACCCATGATTTTAAGAAGATGAATCAGGAAATCAAACGCCGTCTGATTGAGGATTCCCCCCCTGACAAGCTCGCTTTGGATTTTTTGGCCCAATCGCGGGCCAAAATTGTTTATGATGCCCTCATCGCCGAAGGTCTGGCTCCCGACCGGGTCAGAATCGGAACCCCGCACGAAACGCAAGGCAGCATGGGGTACGTGCCTTTAGAGTTCACTTTGACGGTTTTTAATGCATTGACTCCCGCCCCATAAAGGAGTAATATACCTTTGACATTCGAGGGTCTCTCCTAAGTTTTTTCCTGCCTCAAATGCCGCTACAGCGGATATCTTCCAAAAGAAACCAGTTGTGGGTAAACATGGACGCGGACAAAAGACCAGAAATCGGCAACCAGGATGCCCTGGAATACACCGAGAAAATTATCAATTCCGTTCATGAGCCGGTCATTATCCTCTATGATGACCTTAGAGTGGCCTTGGCCAACACCTCTTTTTATCACAGCTTTAAGGTACAATCCGAAGAAACCGAAGGACGATTCATTTATGAATTGGGAAACCGGCAATGGGACATTCCTCAACTGCGCCTTTTGTTGGAAGAAATCCTTCCCAATACGACGAGTTTTGATGGTTATGAGATTGAGCATGATTTTCCAAGGGTCGGTAAACGCAAAGTGCTGCTCAATGCCTGCCGTATTTACATGCAGTCTAACCGTACCAAACTCATCATCCTCACCATCAAGGACATTACCCCCTTAGAATTTAGGAGCACCTATTAAAAAAATCGCCAGTTATAGAAAAGGAAGAAAATGCCAGCACGCCCGGTGCAAGCGCATTCTAAGCATTTACAATCGGGAGATATTTTGCCATATTCATTCCGCCAGTTCATCGAATCAAAAATTACCGGCGAAGATCAAGGAGAAGAGGCCATGAGCATTGAACAGGAAATCGATAACCTCATCCAGAAAACCGGGGCCAACTACCGGGAATGGTACGTCGGTCTGGCCATCAATCCACGGCAGAGGTTGTTCAGCGGCCATAATGTGAATGAACAAAGCGGGGCGTGGCTTTTTCGCGACGCAGGTTCCGAGGCCACCGCCAGGGACCTTGAAACGATTTTTTTAAAAAAAGGCTGCAAAGGAGGCGCTCTTAAAAGAGACAGCTCCAGGCATATTTATGCCTATAAAATGACCCGAACAACTAGGGGCAGCGTAAGTTAGAAAATATTTTTGATTTTGCTTGTGTTTTAGGCCAACTGATTCAGTATATAATCAATATGGCCCATAAATTTTTTTTCCTGTCCTTCTGTTGTTTCCCCTTACTGATGCTACCTGCCAGCGCTTCTGCCAAAATCTTGGATCGGGATTCCATTGTCCAACGTGAGTTAGATTGCTTTGCCCAAAACTCCCAGGATAAAGGGGACTTGGATTGGCAGGATGTTTGTGCCATGAATGTGGCTCCTGCCCGCAATGAAGCCCTCCAGGTGGTGGCTGCCGGGCCGCTGGATGATTACTTACAAGAGCCCCTCGAAGAGCACACCCAAGAGCCAGCTGCACCCGTTAAGAAGAGCAAGAAAGCTCCCGCCCCGGTTTTGGAGGAATCCTTCCATGCTGAGGACCATGAGGAGTCTGCGCCCGATTTATGGCGAAGAGTGAATTATAAGTACGCGCATTTTTACCAAAATCCAGACAAATTCCTGGATTTAGAGACGTCGTTGGATGTGGGGATGCGGTGGGACAAATTGCAATGGAACATTGCTGATTTGGACAATAACCCGAATATTTTGTCGGAGCTCACCTGGGACGATGTGCATAGTTTTTCAGTCGCCACCCGAGGCGATTTGGCTGTGGACAAGAAATACGTGTTCGACTGGAGCGGGGGGTATGCCTGGATTTATGAGGGGGACAATCAGGATTCGGATTATGCGGGGAACGGCCGCACTTTGGAATTTTCACGTTCGAACAATTCCGCCGACATAGGCCATATGCTGGACCTTTCCGCCGGCGGGGGCGTAAGAGTGACTTTGGCTGGAGAAGACAGCCATGCCGTCAAAGATTATCTTATGGTCGATGAGTTGAGCTTGGATTTTTTGGCCGGGTATGCCTATAATGAGCAAAAATATTATATGACCAATGGGAACCAGACGATACCGGCGTCGGGTGGGTTTCCCGGGCTTAAAAGCCATTACTATGCCACTTGGCGAAGTCCGTGGCTGGGGCTGCAGGTCAAGGGGCAGAGGAACCGCGTGCGCGGTTTCTTCAGGACGGAATTCCATTGGGCCGATTATTACGGCAAAGCCAATTGGAATTTAAGGTCTGATTTTAAACACCCCAAAAGTTATGAGCATGAAGGTGACGGATACGGTGTGGTCTTAGGGGGCGGCGGCAGTTATCTGATGACGCCGAATTGGTCCATTGATTTGACGACCAAGTTCCAATATTGGTACGTCGAAGACGGCATTGACCGCACCTTTTTCTCCAACGGGACCACCCTTGAAACAGGGTTAAACGAAGTGAAGTGGACTTCTGCAACAATTGCCTTGGGTAATACAATCCATTTTTAGATAGGCCCTCCTGCAATATCTATACCACCATGCAAGCCAAAGGCCCACGTGCGTTCGGGTATGATGATTTTAGCGATCCCAGCCATGTCAACTTGGCCGGGGCCATCAAATACACCAAGACTCTGGGAGGAATTCAAGGACCATGGGTGTGACTCAAACGTATTGTCGCGGAGGGTGCTTAAGGGAGGGGACAATTCTGAGGACGGCTGGAATGATGGCACCGACACTCAAAACGAGCCAACGGACACTGAGAAGATTTTAAGATTCAGGTCCTGCAAGCGGGGGTCTGGGTGGATGTGCCTGGGGCGTCGGTTGTGGGCAACCGCAACATCAAGCGCACGTTTAATTTTACCCCTATGAATAATGCCGCTGGGATTAAAGTCATTGTCACCAAAGCCATGGCGTCGCATTCACGCATTGTTGAGGTGGAGGCGTGGGGGAGATAACATGTATGGTGGATCCAGCGGCACTGGGGATTGCGCGCAATGGGTTATACGTTGACTACATTTTTTTAAGAAATCTTATTGTCTTTTCGGCAGTTAAAATTTTGAACGGTAGGTTCTCTTGTCTTGATAGAAAATGACGGTTCTCGGAAACCAACACAGCGGCTCCGATCCATTCCGTGTATGCCCCAATCATGGCATCAGCTGGCTTAAGGCCCATTTGCTCATATTTAATTCCTGTATCGAATGGAACAACGATGTCTTCGTCCACATGGCCAATTTCATGAATAAACAAAGCGAATTCTTTGAACTGAGGTGGATTTAAATTGTTGCGAGTTTCCCTTAATATTGTCCGCGGAATATGGATTGAAACTTTTGGGTATAGTTCGACGATCGTTTCGATTAATTCAAGGCAGGATGGCTTCGGTATGTCTGAAAAAGCAAAGACAAATATATTAGTGTCGAACACTAGGCGCATATTTTTCTCGCCATAGTTTTTCGCGCGTTTTGCGTAACTTGGCAATAATTTGATCATCGGTCATGTTCTTGAACGGGTTTGGCAGGGTTTTTGCCAGTTCGCGCGCTTTATATAAATGCTTAAGGGCATTTGTTGCTTTTTTAATCATACCTAAATTTAACATCTACCAGGTAAACTGTCAAGGCCGGCTGATTTTAAGATCCAAGTCTTTCAATCAGGGGCTTGGGTGGATGTGCCTGAGGCGTCGCATTCCCGCATCGTTGAGGTTGAATCCTGGGGGAGATAACTCGATAATGTTTCTCTCCAGCCCTCGTTCAATTCCTATATTTTACCTAAAAAAGAGCATTTTAGTTTTGCATTGGCACATATCCCCAAAAAATTGGCATTTTCATAATTCGCATGGCATACTATAAAGTGTGTTTGACTTTTTTCATGCCAACCAAGGTTTAATGACAGGAGCGGATAAATGGCGCCAAAATTTTTAAAATATGCTTTATTTTCATTGTTCTTCGTTTTTATTTCTTCGGCCTACTCCCAAATCCAACCTCAAGCCAGTTCAGCCAATGCCAGTGATCAACAATTTGTACCTGGGCAAATGATTGTTAAATTTAGACCCGCCGCTAATTTTGCAGCGGCTCAGGGTGCTGCCTCAAGCCCGTCCAATTCAATTGATCTGCTTAAACAAAAATATCAGGTGCAGGGTTCCCGCAGTGTATTTAAGGAAGCGAGACCTTCAAATCTTCAAAGAGCACAAGCAGCTGCCGACGACGCCAATTCTGCCGATTTATCACGCATTTATATATTGGAAGTCCCACCCCAAACCGATATTGTGGCCATGAGCAAAGATTTTAACGCGGATCCCTCTGTCGAATATGCCCAGCCGAACTACATCGCCAAGACTTTCTTTACACCCAATGATCAATATTTTGCTTCTTCCAATGCTTGGCTTCAAGGATATAGAGACCTTTGGGGGCTGGACAAAATCCAAGCCGACAAGGCCTGGGATGCAACCCAAGGTCAAGGCGTTATCGTGGCCGTGGTGGATACCGGAGCGGATGTTAATCATCCTGACCTGGCCGGAAATATTTGGACAAACGCAAACGAAATTTCTGGCAACGGTATTGACGATGATCAAAATGGCTTTGTGGACGATGTGCGGGGGTGGAATTTTGTCACCAATACCAATGACCCTAAAGATGGCCATGGCCACGGCACCCATGTCGCGGGTACCATCGCTGCCGTCGGCAACAATAGTCTGGGCATTGTAGGTGTTGCCCCTCAAGCCAAGATTATGGCGATCAAAGGTTTAAGTGATGCGGGTTCCGGGACCTTTTCCGGTCTGGCAGCTGCCCTTGTTTATGCCGCCAATAATGGTGCAAAAGTAATCAACAATAGCTGGGGCTGTGCCTTTGGCTGCCCCAGTAATCCTCTGATTGAAGAGGCGGTTAGGTATGCTTATGCTAAGGGAGTGGTCACTGTTTTTGCTGCCGGTAACATCGCTATAGACGTCAGCAATCTCAGTCCGCAAAACATGCAGGATTCGAAACCGGTTGTGGTGGCCGCCAGTACAGAAATAGACAAACTAGCGTACTTTTCTAATTACGGTGCTTTAGTCGACGTATCCGCGCCCGGTGGCGGTGAGATAACTTCGGTGACGGAGAGTATCCGCAATATCCTTTCATTGCGTTCAAGCACCTGCAGCGCGTCCATGTGTCCTTCAAATTTACTCGTCGGTGACAAATATGTGCGCCAAGCCGGAACATCGATGGCTGCCCCACATGTGGCCGGGGTTGCGGCGCTTATCCTGGCCCGGCACCCTGAATTTATAAACGAACAAGTCCGGCTAGTTTTACGCTCCGCGGTTGACCCCATCAATACCGCCGTGGCAGCCGGCACTGGAAGGATCAATGCGGCCAAGGCTGTCAACGTGGAATCCGTTTTGAATGCCGTGATTACCAGTCCACGATTGAATGAGACTTTTGACCCTACAGTGGCTTCGTCGATCACGATTTCGGGATCTGCGTCTGGCCCGAATTTTAAGGAATATCAATTATTTTATGCCTCACGAACAGCACCCACAGATCGGATCCCTATTTCAGGTCCGGTATCGACGCCAGTGGTCAACGGTGTCTTAGGCAGCTTCCAGATCAGCCCGCTTGCCCCTGATGTGTATACGATCGAACTCGTTGTGAGCGCATTGACTGGTGAAACCTCGAAAGCATCCATTAACATCGTTCTCGAATCGGGCGTTAGGCCCATTACCAATGATTCTAAGTATAAAAGGTCTCTCGGAATTTCTGGCAATAGCATTGTGTGGTCGGCAATCTCAAGCTACCCCTCAGGCGGCCAACAACCCTTCGATGGTGAAGGAAATCAGTACAACAGTGATATTCATTTGTATGATTTAACTACCAACACGCAGCGGGCCATCACCAATGATTCCTTCCCTCAAGAGTTTCCATTTGTATTCGGAAACCGCGTTGTATGGGAAGACTGGCGTAATGGCAATGCCGACATTTATATGTATGATCTTTTGACCAATACAGAAAGTGCCATTGCCACCGGTGCAGGGTTGGAATACAATCCAAAAATTTTTGGTGATAAGGTGTATTGGTATGAACCAAATGGTGCGGCGACTGGATTTACGGACCTTTATCAATACGATTTGACATCGCAAGTCAAAAAGAGGATCAATCCGACGAACATCAATGCTTCTTTGACCGGTGATTTTTATGCATCCTCTGATCATGTTGTTTGGTTGACGCATGAATTGGTGAACGGCATTACAATTAGGTCTGTCAACTTATACGATATTAGGACCGATTCGATAAAAATCTTAGGCAGTGATATTTCGAATAAATACCTTCCGCGTATTTCCGGAGACAATGTCATATGGATGCAATCCCACAGCGATGGCTTTTCTTGGAATCTCATGTTGTACAATATAAAGACGAATGTGATGCGTTCAATATTCAACGGCAATCTTTTTTGGATTAATATTTCCGCTCAACGGGTGATCTTTAGTACTTTTATTGCTTCAAACACGGATATTTTGTCCTATGATCTTTTAACCGATAAAGTCCAGCCCTTGAGTGTGCATCCTGCGGAACAGTTGGAGCCGGTGATCGACGGGGAAACAGCAGCATGGCTAGATAACCGAAGCGGTAGTTTGGAAATCTATGTGCATGCATTATCCCAAGTGGACGAGAAAAATGTGGCGCTCGCTTCCCTGGGGACGGAAGCCACATCCTCCAGCACGCTGGTCAGTTTTCCGGGTCTTAATTTTTCCGCGACTTCCGTTAATGACAATGACCATACGGGGGCCAATTGGGAGCGTAATGGGGGATGGAATGACGGCACTTTAAATCAATACCCAGACCACGTGCAATTAGATTTTAACGGCGCCAAAACGATTAGCCGGGTTGTTGTTTATACTTTAAAAAACAATTACGGCTTCCATGATGAGCAGGATAATCCAAGTGACACGGACTTGTTTAGCCTGTATGGAATCACGGACTTTAAAATCCAAAGTAAGCAGGCGGACAATTGGGTGGATGTGCCTGGTTCGGCAGTTACCGGTAATCGTAACATCAAACGAACTATTGTATTTGGCGCCCCGATCACAACGGAGAGTATCCGGGTGGTGGTGGACAATGCCATGGCCGGGTATTCGCGCATCGTTGAGGTGGAAGCATGGGGAAAATCAGCTTCGACTCCTAATGATCCTCTGGCACCAGCCAAAGCAGCGGTGGACGCCTATTTTGCGGCGTTACAGACAGGAGACCAGCTAGGAGCGGCGAAGGCATTGAAAGATTACCAGGATATTCTCGCGACTCTTAGCGATGCAGACCGGAACATTGTGTTTGCCTATTACAGCCTGGTTGGAGTTGCAGCCGGCAAGGCGGCAGTGGATAGCTATTTCCAATTTTTGTCTGTTGGAGATGACTTGAATGCCCAGAAGGCGCAAACGATATTGAGCAATATTCTGGTGGCTTTAAACGATGCTGACAAGAACACGGTCCTGGCTCATTACAGCCTGGTTGGAGTTGCAGCCGGCAAGGCGGCAGTGGATAGCAAGTTCCAATTTTTGTCTGTTGGAGATGACTTGAATGCCCAGAAGGCGCAAACGATATTGAGCAATATTCTGGTGGCTTTAAACGATGCTGACAAGAACACGGTCCTGGCTCATTACAGCCTGGTTGGAG
>JAKFXC010000002.1 GCA_021731625.1 Candidatus Omnitrophota bacterium | reverse complement strand
ACAGGGATTAACCATGACCAATGAGCGTTTCCATGGTTTATTCGGCGGGCCCCCGCGCAAGCCTGAAACGCCCATCACCCAAAAACACATGGATATTGCCGCCTCCATTCAAAAGGTCACAGAAGAAATAATGGTCAAAATTGCCCGGCATGTGCATGAGGCAACCGGGATGGAAAATTTATGCCTGGCCGGCGGCGTGGCTTTGAATTGCGTGGGCAATGGAAAAATTCTTAAGCAAGTGCCTTTTAAAAATATTTGGATTCAACCTGCGGCCGGCGATGCCGGCGGGGCTTTGGGAGCTGCTTTGATGACTTGGCATCAGCATTTAAAAAATCCCCGTCAAGCAGATAATACATACGATAAGCAGCAAGGGTCACTTTTGGGTCCGAATGTGGATGGGGAGATCAAAACTCTGGCAGACGCTAATGGTTGGATATATGAGCATTTGTCGGACGATGCGCTGCCCCGTCGCATTGCCAAGTTGATACAAGCGGAGAAGGTGGTTGGATTGTGTCAAGGCCGTATGGAATTTGGACCAAGAGCTTTGGGTGGCCGCAGCATCATTGGGGACGCCCGTTCCGAAAAAATGCAGTCGGTTTTAAATTTAAAAGTTAAGTTTCGGGAATCCTTTCGCCCCTTTGCCCCAGCCGTCCTGGCCGAAAAATCCAAAGACTATTTTGATTTGGATATCGAGAGCCCTTACATGTTGCTGGTGGGAGAGATGCGGTCGGACAAACGCCTGGATGGACGCGGAATGGAAGGGTTGTTTGGCATTGAAAAATTGAAATTTAAACGCTCGCAAGTGCCGGCCGTGACCCATGTGGATTACTCCGCCCGCGTGCAAACCGTCGACGAGGAAAGGAACCCCGTATTTTACCGCATTATTAAGGAATTCGACGCGCAAACAGGCTGTCCGGTGGTCATTAACACTTCCTTTAATATCCGCGGCGAGCCCATTGTGTGTACGGCACACGACGCGTACCGCTGTTTTATGTGTACGGACATGGACTTTTTGTTGGTGGGGAATTATTTGTTTGAGAGAGCACAACAACCAAATAAAGATAAATATAAGAAGGAAGATATATCAACGATTTTAGATTAATCGCAGGGGCGTCATGAAAAAACAAGAAGAAAAACAATTGTTGGTGTTTGGTTACGGTTTACCGTTAATCGGTCTGTTTTTGGCCTGGCGTCAATATGCCAAACATGGGATTACCGGTTGGGCCGCAGGTTTCCTGATCGCGGCAGCCATCGTCTTGGCGATCACCTTGTTTGCCCAGCCTTGGTTGAAGATCCTGTTTAAGTATTGGATGAGAGTGGCACAGGCGATCGGACTCGTGGTAACAACGTTGATTCTGACGACGTTTTTCTTCGTTGTACTCACACCCATCAGCTTAATTCTGCGGTTGCTGGGAAAAGACTTTATGACGATGCGGTATAAGGACCAGACGGGGTCGTATTGGATCAGGCGTGACAATGCAAAGGCAGACTACACACAACAATTCTAGGGGGGGGTTATGTCGAAATTCTCCATATTTAAAGAACTTTGGTATTTTCTTAAGAAACGTAAACGCTTTTGGCTGGCGCCGATCATCATGGTCCTTGTGTTACTCAGCATGTTGGTTATTTTTGCCCAAACTTCTGCAGTAGCTCCGTTCATTTACACGCTATTTTAAATTGTGCTCTTAGAATTGTGGCGGCTCTTTTTGTACTTATTCCGGATATAGTTCATGGCTGGCTGTTCAATGCAGAAGGTAATGCATGTGGCGATCAATAAGGCGCATACCAACGGGACAATAAAACTGACGAAGGCATTGGCGCTGTGCTGGTGCAGATAATTGATGGCAGCAAAACCCACGTTTTGATGCGTCAAATAGAGACTGTACGAAATAGTCCCTAAGAAAATCAGCGGTTTCAGGCCGATAAAGGTTAATTTTCCCTTAATGAAGACGTAAAACAATGTAAAAAAACCAAGGACAACGCCCATTCCGATTATGGGATCAAGGATTTGGCTATTATGAATGTCTACTTTGACGACGCCCTGGACCAGTAAACATAGCGCTAAACAGGCCATACGGTACCAAGTGGTCCCCTTGGTTTTTAAATTATAAAATAGGATGCCGGCAAAAAAAAGATTGCCGAATTTTAAAAGATGGGCAATGTCCATATAGACGCGGGGAGGGGCATTGGAGGAAGCGGCGCAAGCCATTAAAATAATCCATACTAACCCAAATGTTTCTATATATTTGAGGGCCTTAGTCACAAACAGTAGCAACATTGCGAAGTAGAATGCCAGTTCAATGCTTAAGGTCCAATAGACACCGTCCACATGATTAATGCCAATCCAATCTTGAAACATGGACAGATTGGCAATGACTCGGCGCATTGAAAAATCCCGGTCTAATAAATGAAAGATTTTGACCAGAACAAAGGTCAATAAAACGGCCGCCCAATATCCTGGATAGAGTCTGGAGAACCGCGATACAATAAAATCCATAGGTCTTTGCGACCGTTCCAGCGTCATGATGATGACAAATCCGCTGATTATGAAAAATAGTTGCACCCCAAAAATCCCTGTTTTTAGATGAAAAAAGGGTTGGCTGCCCGAAAGCTCTGCGTAAGCGATGGTGTAATGAAAACATAGCACATACAATGCCGCCAGCCCGCGGAAGACATCAAGTTCTACCCAGCGGGTTTTGTTTTCTGTGGCCATGGATTCTTTTCTAGGATTGGTCACGGGGGTGATTTCAGTCTCTGGGTTTGGACTCTGAGGGAAAATACGAGAACGTGCGGTTTCTGGCATATTTGTGGATCAACGAGCGTTAATATTTTTTATGTGATGTCTGTTTATAACAAAAAGGAAATTAAAAAAAGATGAAATGAAGTTAACTCAGTAACCAGCGGGGTAAGTATAACATTCTTTTTGAAATTCTGCCATTTTCTGTGGCCCGCATTTCGATGGCGACTTTGGCACGATGGTCTGGGATATGCTATATTTAGAGCTTATTCTTATGAGTCAGGGTTTCCAAAAATATTTACCCGTGCTCCATAAAGGCGGATTTCGTCATGCATATGGTCAGCGTTATCATAGCCACCTATAACCGTGCCCCACGTCTTCAAAAAGCTCTGGAAAGCATTATGTGCCAGCAAGCGGGGGTTGTGTTTGAAATCTTGGTCATTGACAATCATTCGACGGACCATACAAAATCTGTGGTGGCTGAATTTGCCAAAACATCCGACCTGGTTCATTATGTGTTTGAGCCGCAGAAAGGCAAATGTTTTGCGCTCAATACTGGTATTGGACGAGCCAAAGGGGACATCATAGTCTTTACGGATGATGACATTGTGGCGACGCCTACCTGGCTCAATGCTTGCCTCCGGTGTTTTGAAACAACGGATTGCGATGGGGTAGGAGGGAGAATATTGCCGCAATACCCAAACTCGACCCCACGCTGGTTGGTTGATAATATCCAACTCTTGGCGGGGCCGATCATTATTTACGATTACGGCAAAGAAACAAAAAAATATCAAAAACCGATGTACGAATTTTTGGGCGCCAATTTTGCATTCAGGAAACATGTTTTTGGGAAAATTGGTCTGTTTAACACCTCCATAGGACCGGGAACTCCCAGCATGGGGGATGATACCGAATTCGTCAGCCGTGCGCTCAAAGCAGGACTGACCTTATATTATTGCGGGGAAGCGGTTGTGTGGCATCCTATTGAACCCAACCGCATGAATCTAAAATACCTGGCCTGGTGGTACATGACCCTGGGGCGCTATCGGGTTATTTCGGACCCTGAAGCGGTACTTGCAGATATTAAGTATATCTTTAATTGTCCTCTTTATCTTATCCGGTTGATTGCTCTACAAATCTTGGGAATTGTGCGGTATGCCTTTAATCAAAGAAAATTCTTAGAAAACTGGATGCAGCTGTTTATTAACTGCGGCCGGGCAGCAGAGATACGGCAGATCCGTTTCAAAGCTAGAAAACAGGGTCATTAACCATGAGCCCCATTGCCAGCATTATTATCTGCACTTATAACCGCTCTGAGAAACTCAGCCGGGTTTTTGACTCTCTCTTAAAGCAGAAAATTCCAAGGCATGTGACCTATGAAGTAGTCCTGGTGGACAATAATTCTAAAGATCGCACCCGTGAGCTCTGTCGGGAGTACGAGCCCCGTTTTAGCGGAAAATTAAAGTACATCATGGAGGCAACCCAAGGAAAAGTTTTTGCGCTCAACCGGGGCATCAAGGTAGCTGAGGGCAATACTCTCATTTTTACCGACGATGATGTAACTCTTGATGAACATTGGTTCAATTCCATTATGAAATGTTTTGATGTGACCGGCTGTGATTGTGTGGGAGGACGGGTGCTGCCGATTTTTCCGGATGGCACGCCTACCTGGGTCAAAGAGCATGCCACTCAGTTATCAGGGGCTGTGGTTATTTATGAGTATGGCAATCAATCGCTTCCTTATAAAAAATCCATGTACCCTTTCATCGGTGCCAATTACGCATTTAAACGCGACGTTTTTGAGGAAATTGGCGATTTTCGAATCGATTTTGACCCACGGATACCGGTAGGGGAAGACTCTGAAATGGTCAACCGCGTTTTTGAGAAGGGCAGAAGTATGTACTATTGCGGCCAGGCGCTGGTTTGGCATCCTTTTGACCAAAACCGATTGACCCTTCGTCATATGGCGCGATGGAATATCATTTTAGGCAAGAGTGCCAGTCAAAGTGAACAAGAACAGGGCAGAAGTTTTATTTGTTATTCCGGGGTTCCCCGGTATCTGTTCCGATCTGCCGCGTTGAACTTTCTGAAATTGATGGGATCATGTTGGAATAAACCAAAATTCTATGTGGCCTGGCGCGATTTGTTTTGCACCTTAGGCAGGATCCAGGGTTATCGGCAAAAGATAACGAGGATTTCTAATGGCTAAAGTGAGCGTCATTATTCCAAGCTATAATCGCCAGGCCTTCATCGGCCGGGCGATCGACAGCGTGCTGGCTCAAACCACCCAAGATTACGAGCTCATTGTGGTTGATGATGGCTCCACGGACCAAACTAAAGAGGTCTTGGCAACCTATGAGGGAAAGATCAGATATTTTTATCAATCCAATGCCGGCATTTCTGCCGCGCGCAATCGTGGCATCGCGGAGGCCAACGGCGAGTATGTCGCCTTCCTAGACTCTGATGACTATTGGGCGCCTGAGAAGCTCGCCGAGCAAGTAAAGATTCTGGACGCTAAGCCGAAAGTGGGCATTGTCTATGGCCGCATGCCCATTATCAATGAGCAAGGCCAAACCATCGGCATGAAACCGGCCGGCGTTTCCGGAAAAAATTTTCAGGAACTTATTCAATGCTGGGGGGATTTGCCGACGTCGACAGTAATGACCCGCAGGGGCATTTTTACCACGGCCGGAGTCTTCGATCCCGCCATGGAACCAATGGAAGACATCGATATGTGGATACGCATATCGCGCACTCATGATCTGTACGAAATCGAAGGCAAACCGTTGGCGTTTTATGCGCGCCATGCCACCCAAGTCACGCAAGATTCTAAGAAGGTCTATAAAGGCCTGGTCAAGATCTACGAAAAGATTCTAAAAAATTATTATCATGAGGTGCCTCAAGGGCTTATGATAAAACGCATTGCTTCTAATCAATACACGCTGAGCCGAATTTACCACAAGCAACAAGAGTATGCTGATTCCTGGCACCACTTAAGCTCCTCCATCCACCGGTATCCATTAGTTGGCGTCTTATTCTTTGAACCTAAGGACGGGTGGGTACTCAAGGCAGTTAAATTGTTAAAACCGTACGGTTTCTTGGCCCTTTGCTGGTGTCAAAAAATAAGAAAGCGGCCATGAGAAATATTTGTATTGAATCTCACGTCTTAAATCATCCCCGCCGATCTGGCGTTATGACGTACACGGAAGGCCTGGTTAACGGGCTGCGGGATGTGGATCAGGAAAACAGTTATTCTTTGGTTTACTATTCGCTGTGGCGCAATTCGTCGCACATGCCTGGTCCCGCGGGGCGCAATTTTTCTAAGACGGTATTAAGAATGCCTGATCGCACATTTTATGGGCGGCAGGCACTGACGGACCGCATCGCCTTGCCCTTGTTCTTTAATGCCAAGAAAATCAATATCTTTCACCGTACCTGCGGTTACACCATGCCGTTTGTTAAGAATATTTTTGGCATCCTGACCGTGCACGATTTGCGCACTCTAACGATTGGCGACTCCTTCTGGGCTCAAAATATTGAACATTACCGCAAAACCATCAATGCTTTAAATGCCTGCGTGGTGGTTTCGGAATGCACCAAACGAGATTTAGTCGAGCATCTTAAAGTGGATGAGCAGAAAATGCATGTGGTTTATCAAGCCGCGCATGAGCGTTTTCGGCCTGCTTCAGAGGAGGAGATCACCCACGTCCGAAAAAAGTACAATCTCTCCGACCCGTTTTTTCTTTCCCTTGGTTCGGTTCCGCGGAAAAATATTGACGGCATCATCCGTGCCTTTGCATTAAGCAAGGCCAAAACAGAGCATCTTCTGGTCTTAAGTTGCAACTATGATGTGGCCAAGTACCGGCAATTGGCGGAAAGCTTAGGAGTAGCAAACCGCCTGCGCATTTTGGAATCTTTGACGGACGAGGATATCGTGGTCCTCTACAGCGCCTGCCAGGCTTTTGTTTTCCCGTCTCTGTATGAAGGTTTCGGCCTGCCCATTGTGGAGGCCTTTCAGTGCAAAGCCCCAGTCATCACGTCCACCATTTCTTCTTGCCCGGAAGTGGCAGGCGATGCGGCAATTTTGGTGGATCCTAATCAACCCCAAGCGATTGCGGAGGCCATGGACCATCTTTGGTTGCACCCACGGGAACGCCAAGTCTTAATTGACAAAGGTATTGCCCGCGGCAAAATGTTTACGCGGGAACAACATGCCCGGGACATGCTGGGCATTTACGGTAGGGCCTAATCTATGTTTACTAATTTAAAAGCCGATTTGAAACGCTACGAGAAATTTTCGTTGTACCTCCTCTTTGAGCAGGGGATTTGGGCTATGGTGGTCTACCGGTATGGCCGATGGATCCGCGGGGTGCGCATCCCTATCCTCAATATTCTGTTTAAAATCTCGGCGTTTGTGTTGTTTAAAGGCATTGAAATTTTGACCGGCATTTCGCTTCCCGCCAGCGCCGACATAGGCAAAGGGTTTCTGATAGGCCATTTCGGCAATATCATCGTGCATTCACAGGCTAAGATTGGTGAACATTGTTCGGTTGGCCCAGGAGTTCTCATCGGCACCCGCGGCTTAGGCAACAACGCTGTTCCCGTCATTGGCAATGATGTCTATATTGGAGTGGGGGCCAAAATTTTGGGTGCTGTTCACGTGGGCGACCATGTGCGGATCGGTGCAAACGCGGTTGTATTGTCGGATATCCCTGACGGCGCCACAGCCGTGGGCATACCGGCAAAAATCATAAGGAAACCTTAAATGGGCATTATTGCCGCGCTTAAGAGTTTTGCGCCGCTCATTTTCTATGCGTCGATGCTCATTTTGGCCTTGCGGGCTCTTACGGGCCGCACCGACTGGGCTTTTGTGCTGTTGGCCTTTCTTTTGCCTTTGCGCAACGTTATTGAAAAACTGCATAAGTTTCCAGCCGGAAACCAACTCGTTGACATCCTGGCTTTTTCCGTTTTAATTGGATGGATGGTCTCCGCAACCAAAGATAAGCAAAAATTTATTGAGAAATCGTTCATCAATCCCATGGCCATTGCGTTAATTGTCTATACCATCGTTTCTTTACTCATGGGAAACATGTATCTATATGGCAACTTAAACCTTGATTTTTCCGACCCCCGGGTCAAGGATTGCAAAAATTTTTGCCTCTTGCCAATTCTTTTTTTTCTCGCCCATAATACACTAAGAGACCGCAAATGGATTTGGAGGGTGTTGATTGCCATGTGTTTGGCCATGTTTTTTATGGACTATTACACCAACAGTCAAATTGGGCAGTTTTCGTCGCTGCTTTCCCGAAATAAGATCAACGGGACCTTTCAGTTTTTGGGCCCCAATGAGGTGGCGGCTTTTTACAATCAATACACGGTCATTATGATCGGCGTGCTTTTTTTTATGAGAAACAGCAAGTACAGGTTGCTTTTGTTGGTCCTTATTTTGGGGAATCTCTACTGCATGATTTTTCTGTATTCGCGAGCCGCATACCTCGGCCTCGCCGTGGGGTTGTTCGTTTTGTTTTGTTTTCGATACCGGGCATTTCTGGTACCTTTTGCCCTGGCAGCCATGTTGTGGCCGGTGGTTTTGCCTCAAAAAGCAGTGCAGCGCATCAATGAAACCATTGACCAGTACGGCCAGTTGGATGACTCTTCCGCCCGGCGCATGAAGATTTGGACAGCAGCCTTGACCAAGTTCCAAGAAAATCCTGTCGTGGGCATTGGCTTTGGCAGTTTCCGGAATTTGATGTTGGATTTGGGGGACACGCACAATATTTATGTCAAAATTTTGGTTGAGCAGGGAATAGTCGGGCTTTTGCTTTTCTTAGGCGTGGTCTTTTCTTTTTTGCTGGAGGGCATGAAATTGTTCCAAAAAGGGGAGGATGAGTTAAGCAAAGGCCTGGGGCTGGGCCTCGTTGCAGCCCTCTTTGTTTTGCTGGTCAATAATTTTTTTGGCGACCGTTGGACCTATTTGGAAGTTTCGGCCTACCTTTGGATCGTGGGCGGGATCGTGGCGCGCTTAAATGCCATGCGTAAAGATCCGGAGCCTGGACTCAAGAAGAAAGAAGACAAACTTACCTTCCTGACGGCTAAAGTTGAGCCCGCGGCATCCCCCGAAAAGCCTAAGAAAAAAGTCCGCTACTATGACCTCTAAACGACGCATCGTGCTTCTGACCGATTGCCTGGCGGATTTGGCCGGTGGGGCCGAAAAGCAAATTCATGAACTGGCCAAAGGATTGGACAAAACCAAGTTCGAAGTGTTTGTGGTCAGTCTGGATTGTTGGGGCCAGGCCCCCCGCCAGGTCATCGAATCGACCGGTAGCCAGTTGCAGATTTTTCGGGTCAAGCGTGTGTACGGCATTTCAGGGCTTCGGCAAGGGCTGCGTTTTTTCCATTTCCTCAGAGACAACCGCATTGATGCGCTGGTGACATATCACTTTAGTTCCGACCTCTGGGGCACGGCCTGGGCTCGTCTGGCTGGTGTGAAAACCATTATTTCAAACCGCCGGGACATGGGCTTTTGGCGCCGTGTCCCGCATATTCTTGCTTACCGGATGATCAACCGCTTTGTCGACACTATTGTGGTTGTTTCGCAATCCATCAAAGCGATGGTAATTAAGGAAGAAGGTTTTGATGCTCAGCGCATCAAAGTTATTTATAACGGCGTGCATAATTCTGCTGGCACCAGTCCAGGGGACCGGGCAACTCTTTTAGGGGTCAAACCGGACGATGTGGTCCTTATGCATGTTGCAAACCTCAAACCGATCAAGGGGCATGAATTTCTATTACGCGCTCTGCCGACCATCGTGCGAAACAACCCTCGAGTAAAGCTATTTCTCGTTGGTAAAGATGCGTCCGACGGCAAGTTACAACGCTTGGTCCAAGAATTAAACATCAGTGACCAGGTGAAATTTTTGGGTAAACGCGACGACGTTGGGGCCTTAGTTTTGGCCGCGGACATTTGCCTTTTGCCGTCGCTCAGTGAAGGCATGTCCAATGCGATCTTGGAATATATGGCCGCCGGAAAACCCACCATTGCCACTCGGGTGGGCGGTACTCCGGAGCTCATCCGGGACGGGCAGGAGGGTTTGCTCGTCGAGAAAGCAAATACGGCAGAACTGGAGCAGGCCTTGCGCCGCTTAATCGACGATAAACCCAGGCGCTTGTCCATGGGTCAAGCTGCCTTGCGCAAAGTCAAAGCCGAATTCTCCATGCTGGCTATGATTAGGAGCTATGAACGATTACTGGATGGCAGATCTTAAGCATGAGAGTCCTTCATTTAATCAGCAGCAGCGGGTTTTTTGGGGCGGAACAGGTCATCATCAACCTGGCTGCCCGCAGCAGGGGGATAGATTCCTGGGTAGGCGCGTTGCATAATCGCCATAACCCTCATTTAGAAATCATCATCAAAGCCCAAGAAAAAAAATTGTCCACCATAGTGTTTGAATCACGGGGGCAATTTGATATCGGCACCATTCGAACAGTTAAAAAATTTTTGCTGCACAACCACATCGATATTGTGCACACCCACAACTATAAGGCCGACATCATTGGTTTTTGTGCGACCTGTGGCACCCAGGTGCAATGGGTGGCCACTAATCATGGATGGCTTGGCACGGACGCAAGGTTGAGATTGTATGAGACCATCGATGCCTTCGTCTTGAAATTTGCCCGCAAAGTGGTCGGCGTTTCGGAAACCATCAAAGAGAATCTCTTAAAAAAGAATGTGCCCCTACAACGCCTAGCGGTGGTTCCCAATGGCATTGACATCGCCGAGTTTCATCAACCCGTGGTGCCACCGGGTTTGCGCGCGTCGTTAAATCTTGCGCCTAACGATTTTGTGGTGCTCATCGCCGGACGTTTGGCCATTGAAAAGGGGCACCGCACTTTTTTAAAAGCTGCGGCCATCGTGGGGCCCAAAATACCGCAAGCCAAATTTCTCATCGTCGGGGATGGGCCTTTGCGTAAAGAACTGGAACAGGATGCTAAGGACCTGCAATTAGCCTCCCGGGTGATTTTTGCCGGGATCCGCCGGGACATGCCGAGCATGTATAAAATTAGCGATTGTCTGGTTAATGCTTCCTCGATCGAAGGATTGCCCATGACGATTTTGGAAGCCATGGCTGCGCACTTGCCCGTCATTGCCACTCCAGTGGGAGCCGTACCCCAAGTTGTCAGAGATCATCAGAATGGTTTCTTGTACCCACCAGGGGATGAGCAAGCCCTGGCTTCGGCGCTGCTGGCCCTCATCCAGGATCCTGCGCTCCGCCAACGCGTGGCCATCCAGGCCTATCAAGACGTGCAGCAACAATTTAGCGACGGACGCATGGCAGAGCACTATCAAAAGATCTACGGGCAAATTTTGGCCGCTTAAAGCCCTTCTTATGTTATAATTTTTACCTTAATCGGCGCTGGAAATCAAATTTATGAGAGTTTTATTTTTAGCACCCCGGTTCCCTTGGCCTTTGGACACCGGCGGTAAAATACGGACCTTTAACCTTCTCAAGCAACTTGCTAAGGAGTCGGAGGTTCATCTTGTCTGTTTTTCCATGGAAGCGACAGATCAGGCCCAGCGTTCGCAAGTGGAAGATTTAGGAATCAAAGTGACGTTACTACCCATGGTCGCCCCCAAGACCCTGGCAAAGGCCTACACCGTGCTGTTTCAGCAGCTACCATATTCCATATTGAAGTATGATCATCTGGATATGCACCAAGCCATTTTAGACGTTATGCAAGAGCACCAGTTCGATGTGATGCACATCGATCATGTGCATATGGCGCATTACAAATATTGTGCCGGGAACGTACGGTGTGTCTTAGATGAGCACAATGTGGAATATAGGATCCTGGATCGCTGCGCCACGGTGGAGCCGTTTTGGTTAAAAAAAATGCTGTACCGGCAGCAGGCCATCAAAATGAGAAGTTTTGAAGCGTATGTCGCCAAACAATTTCACCGGATTTTTGCCTGTTCAGCCCAGGATCGCATTTTACTGAGCAAATTGACCTCTGGCTTGGTGCCGGTGGACGTGGTGCCCAATGGGGTGGATACGCGTTATTTTGATCCTCCGTCGAAGCCCGACCCCCTCGAAGATGCCCTGGTTTTTACCGGGTCGATGGACTGGCTTCCCAATGAGGACGCGATCAATTATTTTTGCCGCGATATTTTGCCTTTGATCTGGGAAAAAAAACCGGACCTAAAACTTTACGTGGTGGGCAAAGATCCCTCCCTGCAGGTGCAAAGTTTGGCGGAGCAAAATCCCCGCGTGCTTGTGACTGGCCGCATCGATGATGTGCGGCCTTACCTGACGCGTTCGAAAATTTTTATTGTGCCCCTGCGTATCGGTGGAGGAACCCGGTTGAAAATTTTGGAAGCCATGGCCATGCGCAAGGCCATTGTCTCGACCACCATTGGTGCCGAGGGGATCGGTTATACCGATGGTAAGAACATTCGTTTAGCCGACACCCCGCAAGATTTCGCCAACGCCGTGATCAAACTCTTGGGAGATCCAGATTTGGCCTTGTCGATGGGCAGCGCCGGCCGTAGCTTGGTCGATCAGGAATATGAATGGGACAAGGTGGGAGCAGGGTTGAATAACATATATAGGGAGATGCTGCATGAGGCGAAATAGCTTTTTGTTCAAGGTGATTGCATTCTGCGTGGTCGCAGGGATGCTTTTTGTAGGGTTTAAAGTCGTTAAGAGAATCTACCGTTACATTCAAAAGCCGCGGCTTTATGACGCGCGATCTTTAATGGAGAGTATTTCCAGTCCAGCCGAACACCCCAATGTAAAAATATTTGCGGCATCTAGTTTGGATCGCATTTTTAAGGATGGCAAAACCTTGCTTAAGCCTACGTATTCCAAGACTGTGTCTATGTCCGCGGCACGGCATGAATACGAGTCGTTTCAAGTGGGGGTCTTTTCGAAAACGGAAACCCTGTCGGAAGTTTCTTTGGAGGTGTCTGATCTTATTGACTCAAAAGCTGGCAATAAAATTGGTAGAGAAAACATCAAATGGTATGTGGTCGGTTATGTTCAGACCATTGTGCCTTACTATCCGGTTAAATTTGTTGGGCTGTGGCCAGATCCTTTGCTTACCGCTAAACCCACGAATATTGAGGCAGGCACGGTGCAGCCATTTTGGGTGAGCGTCTACATTTCTCCGGAAACGCCTCCTGGAGATTATAACGGTACCGTCACCGTCAAGAGCGAAACCTTAATTCTTGCTACAGTACCCCTTCATGTGCACGTCTACGATTTTACTTTGCCCAATCGAAGCCATTTAAAAACTGCTTTTGATTTTTATGAGCACATCACCAAAATCCGTTACCCTCAGGGAGAAAAGGAGTCCGCCCTGGCCTGGCGAGGCCGGTTGGATGCCTTAAATGATGAATTTCTCCTCCTCATGCTCAAATACCGCATGAATCCAGTTTTAAATGTAGATCCCACCCGGGACTCTGATTTGGCCAGGGTGGATCGCTTCATGATCTATGGATTGAATAATTTCTCGATCGGCAAATTCGGGGGCACGTTTGACAACAATTGGCCCAAAGACACCCCTTCGATCGAAGCCTTATTGCCTGTCTACCGCACGTATGGCGAAAATCTAAAGCTCAACAAGATGCTCGATTACACCTATATTTATACGTGGGATGAAGGGGACATGCGCAATCCTCTGGTGCCAAAGATCACCTCCATGATCCATCGGGCCTACCCCGGCCTTAAAAACATGGTCTGTTACCACGGCATTTGGGACCCCATCGATAACCCTTCCTGGGGAAAAGACATCGACATTTGGACTTTTCAAATCGACAACTACAATGAAAAGAAGATGGCCAAGTTAAAGAAATTAGGCATTGAAATGTGGACCTACATCTCCGGGCCTTCCGGTACCGGTAGTCCGAATTTGGCCATGGATTTTGATTCCATCGACTACCGCATCATTCCATGGATGGCGTGGAAATACGATATCCGGGGATTTTTATATTGGTGTGTCAATTGGTGGCCCAAAGTCGACCCCTTTGCAAGTGCCCACAATTCCGATTGGGAGCAAAACGGTAACGGCCTGTTGTTTTACCCGGGGGAACAGGGGCCGCTGCCCTCGCTACGAGCAGAAATTTTTCGCGACGGCATGGAGGATTATGAATATATTTATGCTTTGCTCAAAAAAATGCATACCTTAAAATCACAAAAATTGGACCAAAACCACCCGCAATATATCCAGGAGAGCACCCGCTTACTCACGATGGATGAAGGTCTGATTAAATCTTTTTATCAATTTAATAAAGATGGCGATTTTTTGAAGAAGCGGCGCAACGCCATTGCCGAACACATCGAAGCATTCGAGAGGCTGCCCTCCAGAGGAAATACACATGAATAAAGATGCTAAAATTTATATTGCCGGCCATCGGGGCATGGTTGGTTCCGCCATTCACCGCCGATTGTCGGCATTTGGTTACACGCACATCATAACGCGTACGCATCAAGAATTGAATCTCACCCGTCAAAACGACACGGAAACATTTTTTCAAAAGGAGCGTCCCGAATATGTGGTTCTGGCGGCCGCCCGGGTGGGTGGGATATTGGCCAACAGCACCTATAAAGCCGACTTCATTTATGAAAATATCGCCATTGCCGCGAACATCATTCACTCCAGTTATAAAACCGGCGTCAAAAAAATTTTAAATCTGGGCTCAACCTGTATATATCCCAAACTCGCGCCCCAGCCGATGAAAGAAGAGGCCTTGTTGTCCGGGTATTTAGAACCGACCAATGAGCCCTACGCCGTTGCCAAAATTGCCGCCATTAAACTTTGCCGTTACTACAACGAACAATACGGGACCAATTTTTTGTCGGTCATGCCCACCAACCTTTATGGCCCTAATGACAATTACAATTTGAGTACGTCGCACGTTTTGCCCGCGCTCATCCGCAAATTTCATTTAGCGAAATTGCTCATGCGGGAGGATATGGACAGCATACGGCAGGATTTTCAAAAATATGGCCTGCCTTCTGAAAAATACGGCAAGGAGTTAAATGAGCAGGTCATAGGACAAATATTGGCCGATTTAGGTATTTGTACAGGGTCTGTCACGCTGTGGGGCAGTGGGGCTCCTTATCGCGAATTTCTTCACGCCGATGATTTAGCTGAGGCCTGTTTTTTTCTCATGAATACGTACGACGCCCGCGATCTCGGTGAGTTTATTAATATCGGGGCTGGCGTGGATTACCCCATCAAACAAATTGCTCAAATGGTGCAAAAAGTAATCGGATTTTCGGGCGACATTTCTTGGGACACCACCAAGCCGGATGGATCGCCCAAGAAATTATCGGACATTTCCCGCATGCAAAAATTGGGATGGAAGGCGAAGATTTCTCTACCGGAAGGCATAGCTTTGGTTTATCACAATATCAAGAAGCAAAACAGCATGCTTGAAGAGAAAATCTTATTAAAATTTTGTGCCAAAGAACGCACCGATCACGGGGGCGACCCGTACAGGGCA
>JAKFXC010000028.1 GCA_021731625.1 Candidatus Omnitrophota bacterium | reverse complement strand
AGCAGCTGGAATATTATTTTACGCAATTTGAGGACCGGGCCCTGGTCGCGGCCACAGAGGCCAGCGCCATCCAGTTAAATAATCATGAACGGCTGCCGCATGTAAAGATCGTGACCGCTGATTCCAAGGAAATTCAGGTCCGTCGCTATAATGCTAATGAGCTGGTGCTGCAGACATCGTTGGCCACCGACAGATTCTTGGTGCACAATGCCAATTATTACAGCCGCTGGCAGGTGTTTGTCGATGGGAAGAAATCGCGGCTTTACCGGGCCAATTTTTCGTTTCAGGGGGTGGTGGTGCCCGCCGGGGAACATACGGTGGCTTTTCGTTATGATTTTAAGTGGCATTATGCCGCGGCGTATGTTCTAGCCGGGATGTTCGCGGCGGTTTTGGGTTATCTCTTATGGTTGACGTTCAAAGTCCGAAATTTTTAGCTGGACTGCGGATCCTAGCCGGTCGGATGTTTGTTTTATATCTGGCCGCCCTCGGGATCTGTCTGTACGCGACGGACATTGAAAAAATGGAAGTGAAAACCATCAACCACATCATTCCGCAGTCGATGAGCGCCCTGGTGGGTTTTTCCCTGCATCCGAACCTGGCTCATCCGGAACCTCTGAAGGAGTACGCCACGTATTTTAAAATCGTCATGAAATTTGTGCCCGAGTCGCCGGCGGACCAGGCCTTGTTGGGGTATTGCTATTATTACTTGGGCGATTTGCCTAAGGCCCAGAAATTTTTTAAAAAGGCGGTGGATGGCTTGCACCGGCAACCCATCGGTGTGAAGGATTTTTTTTGGTTCCACTACAACTTGGGCGTGAGTTATTTAAGGCAAAAGGATTATGCCAAGGCCAAGGACTCTTTGCAAAAGGCCTTGCTAAGCCCGCCGCAGATGGCGCTTTATTTTATGCAAGTTTCCAGGGCGTATAAGGTGCTGACTCCGGTGGCTGCAAAGTTAGGATATGATTTGGAGGTGGGATTGCTGCAGGGCTACCGCAGCGCCCAGCAGCTGCTCATGATTACGGAATACGGCTTGGAGCCCCCGCCGGAGCATGTCTTTCACGCGCGGATTTTTTAGGTCTATTTTTTGGCATGTCGTTTATGCTTGAGGTATTCCAGCCCCACTGGGATCAGTGACATCACCACGATGGCCAGCACCACCAGGGAGAAGTGCTCCGACACAAACGGCAGGTTGCCGAAGAAAAATCCCGCTAATATTCCTACGAACACCCATAGCAGCCCGCCTGCAACGTTGTAGAAGGCGAACTTTCCATAATTCATTGTACCCGCACCGGCCAAAAAAGGCGCAAAGGTGCGCACGATGGGCACAAACCGGGCGAGGATGATGGTCTTGGCGCCGTAGCGTTCGTAAAATTTTTCCGTGCGTTTCAGATATTCGGGGTTCAAGAAAGGGATTCGTTCATTTCGGAATAGTTTTGGACCCAGGGCCCGGCCGATGGCGTAATTGACCGAGTCGCCCAGGATGGCGGCAACACTTAAGAGCACAATCAGCGCCTCCAGGCGCAGAGATCCTTTGGCCGCCAAAGCTCCCAGCACAAACAGCAGAGAATCGCCCGGCAGAAAAGGGGTCACCACAAACGCGGTTTCCGCAAACACAATGCCAAACACGAGGGCGTAAATCCAGGTCCCGTATTGGGCGGCGAGTTGTGCCACGTGATGGTCTAAATGCACAAAGAGATCAATGCCGGATTTAAGTATTTCCATTTCATGCCCCCGAGGTTATAATTGAATTCAATCTTAACGAAAGAGATTTGCCAATGCCACCGAAAAGTAAACTATCTCTGGGCCGGATCTTTGTTGTAGCTGCTGTTATCGTCGGCGGCATTGCTATTGCCCAGCTCATTCAGGAACGCAAAGTTTTGGCCAAAATCATTGAGCGTTTAAAAGCGGACACCCGGGTGGCGGAGGTTTTGGTCACCGGCGTGCAGTTCAATGAAGAAATGCAGAAGAATTTCACCACCATAAAATTCCTCGAGTTCGATACCGACGGGAAAGAGCTGGTCCCGAAGTATTTTACCTTTCCGGGAAACGTCATCCAATTCCAATCTTTGGTGGTGCGTTTCGACGATAAGTTTGTCATGGCCGGCGACGGGTTGCGGGGCCGCAGCGCGTATCTCTTCTGGAAAGTTTTTACCCTGGACGGGCCAAACACCCGGGAGTTTCCCATCAACTACATGTCGGAAGTGCCGGCCGGGTATAAGGTGGCAGGCATTGACCGCAAAGTGGAAGAAAAATTTTGGCGGCATTTTTGGCAATACGCGTTTGATGAAAAGGCAGCCCAGCGGGCAGGAGTTAAGAATGTGCAGATCGAAGCGCCCGGGGCTGTTTTCGTGCCTGGGTATGTGTACATCATTAAGATTGAGCACGACGGCGGCCTGCGCATCGACACCCAAAAACTTCCCCCCATCATCCGAGGGGAAAAGATATTGTGATTCGAATTAATCTTCCGGTGGGCGCTATCGTTTTTTGGGCGGTTATTCTAAGCCCATTTAATCCCAAAGTGCTTTTCGCCGCAGAGGAAAAAAAGCTGGTTTATCACTTTGATAAAAGGCCCTGGATTGAACATGCACCAGTCTCAAATGGCTCGATGATTATTGTGGAGTATACCCGGCAAGGTGAAACCGTCGAACAGTGGAAGGAATTGGTGACTGCCCAAGTGTATCCTTTAGGTCCAAAAGTTAAGGAAGTGGTGGAGGGTATGAAAACCCATCTGCGGCGGGATTGTCCTTCTGTTGTCTGGCAGGTCATTTCAGAAAAAGAAAATGACGAAATGATTGAATGGAGCAATACGCAGTGCGCTAATCTGGATTTTCAGCATGAACTTATGAGGACATACATTTCCGGAAAGCAGTTAAATGTTTTGCGCTACACGACAAAAAAGATCCCTATCTCTCCCAAGGTGCGCGAGGAATGGATAGGCATACTTTCAAAGAAATGAAATCTCCGCTTCTTAAGGAGGAGCAGATGGCCACTATGAAATTTGTCAGCGTGATTTTAAGTTTATTGTTAGCTGCGCCGGCCTTTGCGGGCAATCCAACGGCGGCCCAGGCCGCGGCCCAGCAGCAATTAACCAAACAAAACACCGCCGCAGCCAAGCGTGTTTCAGAGCGCCGTGCCAAACGCAAGGCCTGGCGCAAAGCCCACCCGGTCGAGGCCCAGAAGATCAAGGAATACCACGCCAAGCGCAAGGACTGGCTAAAAAGACATCCCAACGAGGCCAAGCGTCTCAAGGACGAAGAGAAACGCCGCCGGCAATGGGTCAAATCTCATCCGGAAGTGGCCGAACGCATGAAAAGGAATCCTCGGTTGCAGTTCGAAGATTAACGGGACACGTCGTTGTAGGCTTGGCGGACGGCTTGGTCGGTCGGGTCGTATTCCACGAGAACCTTCAAATATTTTTGCGCCTCCCTGTAATTTTTGGTCCGGTAATATAATTCCGCCAGCGAACGGTAGGAAAAGATAAACGTCGGGTCAAGAGCGATGGCTTTCTTAAAATATTCCTCCGCCAGAGCCACCCGCCCCGTCGCGTTAAACGTCCCAGCGATATTGTGGTAAGCCACCGGATTGGCGGGGTCCATCGCCAGGGCCTTGCGGTACCAAAATTCGGCTTTCTCATTATTGCCAGTCTCAGCATATTCCATGCCCAGATTATTGATCACCCTGTAACTGGGCGCATACTGGACCAGCTGTTCATAAAAACCCACCGCCGTGCGCCAGTCTAGATTTCGACGGATATTGATACCGCAAAATACAATCAGCGCAGCCAGCAAAACTCCCAAGGCCGGTTTCTGCCAACCCTTTGCAGCGACGAGTTCCAAGACCACGGCCAGCACCGCGATCACAATGCCGATCATGGGCACATAGAGAAAATGCTCATAGAGCACCGCATTAATGGGCACCAGCACATTGGAGGCCGGCGCAATGGCGATAAAAAACCAGCAGCACCCAAAACTCACCAGCGGTTTGCGGCGCCAGTATTTGAAAATCGCTACCGCCATCAACCCCACGCCAATAGCGCCTAACAATACGTCCCATTCAAAAAGCGAATGGGCAACAGGTATTTGCCGCTCAACCCGTAGTTGATAAGGGAAGAACAAAAACCCGAAGTATTGCGTGCAGGCCTTAAAAAACGTCAGCAGCCGCAGCCCAATGTCCGACGAGAAATCTGTTTTTTCGGGGTAAAAATTAAAACTGTTGTTAAAGTTGAGCACGGTTGCCCGCAGCAGCACGTAGGTGACGGCGCCAATCAGAAATGGCCACACGGTGGCCAGGCTTTTGCGGAGGCGCATCCACAGGGAACGGTCCTTCTGAAGCAGCACAATGTCCATGGCCGGCAACAGGGCGCAGAGCACAAACCCGGTTTCTTTGCTCATGACCGCCATCGGAAAACACAGCAGGGAAAACCAGAAATTGCGGCTGACCACAGCGGCCTTGCCGGATTGGCGGAAGCGGACAAAAAGCAGCAAAGAGGCCAGCACGAAAAAAGTGGCCAGCGGGTCACCTAAACTGTTGACATAAACAATGGCCTCATTGTGCACCGGGTGGGCCACAAAAATGAGAGCCACCGTGGCGCCCAGCGCCCGATGGCCGGTCAGTCGGTTCAGCAGAAAATACAGCACAATGCCGTCGAGGGCATGGAACATAATATTGAGGGAGTGCCACCCGGGCAGCCAGGTTTGCCACAGGTGCCAGGCCCCGGCAAACACCGTGAGCAACACGGGCCGCCAGTAATTGCTGAGCAAATAACTTCCGGCCACCAGATTGTCGCTGAAAAAACGGGGGAAATACTGCCAGTCCCGGATAAAGCGGTTCTTTAAGATAAAATCATCGTCATCCCAGAACATCTCATTGTGTAGGCAATTATGGTAGGCAATGACGGTGGTCAAGGCAATGAGCAAAGGCAGGAGCCATTTTTTGTTCATCGCCGGATTGTAGCGCAAGAATAAACGCGGCACAATATTTAATTCGCCGTTAGATTTTCGCGGCCAGCTTTTTGTAAAAGCATTTGTGCGACCTTATTTACTATGCTAAGATTAAAAAATTATGAAGATTCATGAATACCAAGCCCGAAATTTATTCTCCGCATACGGCATTCCCATTGCCGCCGGAGATGCCACGGACACGGTCGAAGGGGCCAAAGCCATTGCCTCCAGAATCGGCTACCCGGTGGTCATCAAGGCCCAGGTCTTAGTCGGCGGCCGGGGCAAAGCCGGCGGGGTCAAGGTGGTCGCCAATGAGGCCGAACTCACCCAGGAATTTAACCGCATTAAAAAATTGACCATCAAGGGTTACGCCGTTGAACAATTGCTGGTGGCCAAGGGCCTGGACATTAAAAAAGAATATTATGTGGCCGTCACCGTGGACAACATCAAAGGCGATGTGGTCATCATCGCTTCGGCGGAAGGTGGGGTGGACATCGAAGAGACCGCCAAAACCAACCCGGAAAAAATCTTAAAGTTTTACCTGCAGGGCAAGCGGGCTTTAAATGAAACGCTCTGGGCCCCGGTTGTGCAAAGCATCTTTTCAGACACCCGTTTGCAAAAGAGCGCCAGTGCCATCATTGACAAATTGGTCAAACTATTTTTTGAAAAGGACTGCTCCTTGGCGGAAATCAACCCCTTTGTGGTCAACGGCGACGGGAATTTGATCGCCGGCGATGCCAAGGTGATCATCGATGACAATGCGCTCTACCGCCAGGAAGCCGTGGCCAGCATCCGGGATTTAAAATACGACGATGCCGATGAGCTGGAGGCCAAGGACAAGGGCCTAAGCTTTGTCAAACTCGAGGGCAACGTCGGCTGCATCGTCAATGGCGCTGGGCTGGCAATGGGCACCATGGATGCGGTCAATTTGATGGGAGGCAAGCCGGCCAATTTCTTAGACGTCGGCGGCAGCTCCAGCCCCGATAAAGTCCTGCATGCTTTAAAAATTATTTTGCGCAACAAGGACATCAGGGTCATTTTGATCAATATCTTCGGGGGCATCACCCGCTGTGACGACATCGCCGCCGGGATTCTGACGGCCCTCCAGCAGATCCAGATCCCGGTGCCGCTGGTTATCCGTTTGACCGGCACCAATGAAAGAGAAGCCAAGGAGATGTTGGCCAAGGCCCAGTTGAGAACATTTACGTCGATGCGGCAGGCCGTGACTGAGGCGGTCAACATCTCGAAAAAATAATGTCTATCCTAATCGATCAAAATACGAAACTGGTTGTGCAAGGCATCACTGGCCGCGACGGCTCCTTCCATACCCAGCAAATGGTGGAATACGGCACCAAGGTCGTCGGCGGGGTCACCCCCGGCAAGGGCGGCCAGGACGTGCATGGGGTCAAAGTCTACAATTCCGTCAAGGACGCGGTGGCAGCCACCGGCGCCAACACCGCGGTCATTTATGTGCCGGCCAAATTTGCCAAAGACGCCATTTTGGAAGATATCGCCTGCGGCTTGGAGCTCATCATCTGCATCACCGAAGGTATTCCCGTTCTAGACATGGTGGAAGTCAAAAAAGCGATGCGCCAAAGCAAATGCCGTTTGATCGGCCCCAACTGCCCGGGACTCATTTCCCCCGGGAAAAGCAAAGTGGGGATCATGCCCGGCCACATCCATAAGCCCGGCAACATCGGCGTGGTGTCGCGCTCCGGCACCTTGACGTATGAAGTGGTTTACAATCTGACGATCAACGGCATGGGACAATCGACCTGCGTTGGCTTGGGCGGCGACCCCATCATCGGCACCCGCTTCGTTGATGTGCTTAAATATTTTCAGGACGATCCCGACACCAATGGCATTGTGATGGTCGGAGAAATCGGCGGCGGCGACGAGCAGACTGCGGCGGATTTTATCAAAGCGCATGTCAAGAAGCCGGTGGTGGCCTTCATTGCTGGCCGCACCGCTCCAGCAGGCAAACGTATGGGGCATGCCGGCGCTATCATCTCCTCGGGCGATTCCACCGCCGAAGCCAAGATGCAAATGCTGCGCGATGCCGGCGTCACCGTGATCGATTTTCCGGACGAAATCCCTCAAGCCCTGGCCGCCAGGCTTGTTCATGCCTAAAACCCCTGTCAAAAAGATTTTCATTTCCGCCATCCACCAAAACGCCGGCAAGACCACGTTGTCGCTGGGCCTCTTCCGAAGTTTCCAGGAACGTAAGATCCGCACCGCCTTCATGAAACCCGTCGGACAGGAAACCGTCACCTACGAAGAAAAGTCCATCGACAAAGACACCTATTTGATGGGCGAGGTCTTTCATTGCAAGAAATTCATCCGGGAAATGAGTCCGGTCACCGTCGGGCGCGGCTACACCGAAAAATATATCTTAAACCCCCAAAAAGACGAACTGCAAAACCGCATCTTAAAGTCGTTCCAGACCTTGATCAAGGGGAAGGATGCCATCATCGTCGAAGGCACCGGCCATGCCGGGGTGGGCGCGGTGATCGATTGCTCCAACGCGGACGTGGCCGCGCTCCTGGGGTCCAAAGTGATCATCGTCTCGCAAGGCGGCATCGGCCGCGCCATCGATGAGATCATGCTCAACAAGGCCCTGTTTGATTTGCACAATGTGCCGCTCTTGGGCGTCATCATCAACAAAGTCCTGCCCGAGAAACTGGACAAGATAAAAAGCATCGTCGGCAAGGGCCTGGAACGCAAAGGTATTCGCCTGCTGGGCGTCATCCCCGAGCTTGACCTTTTAAGCGCTCCAACTGTTGCTCAAATCAAAGAGCGCTTGGATTTGAAAATTTTTTCCGGAGAAGAGAACTTGAATGACAGGGTGCACGATGCGATTGTGGCGGCCATGGAGCCATACAACATGATCGGCCATTTGCGGGACGGGGCCTTGGTCATTACTTCCGGCGACCGGGTGGACAACATTTTAGTGGCGGTGTCATCGTATTTGCTTCAGGAAGGCCGCAGCGTGAAAGTGGCTGGGTTGATTCTAACCGGGGGATTGACCCCGGATGCCAAGATCGCCGGCTTGCTCAAAGACAGCCGCATCCCGGTGCTCTATTCGGAAGAGGACACCTACACCATTGCCGCCGCCATCGAAAACATGACCCCCAAGATCCAGAAGACCGACCGCGACAAAATCCGCGAGGCCCACCGCCTGGTCAAGGACCATGTCGATGTGGACATGATCCTGCAGAATTTATAAATCATCTTAAACACCAGCATGTCCACGCGGAAAATGCCAAGAAGGCAATGGAAACGTAGCTGAGGATGGTGCAGGCAGCATCAGCGGCACCGACGGTTATTGTTTTGTTAAGTGCCAATTTTTTAGCCATTTTTGCAATAAGCCAGACAAGACCATCTGTTCCTGATACGGCAGTCGGCTGGCAATCCCCCGTACCGTTTCATCATACCCAACCCAAATGCTGTCCAAGAGATCTGAGCCCTGGGCGGTGATTTTTACCATGTTGACCCGCGCGTCGAGTTGATGGCCGGTGCGTGTGATGAAACCCGACCTTTCCAGTCTTTGCAATTGCCGGGTGATATTATGGGCGGTGACCATCAAGCGGCCGCCGATATCAACCTGGCTTAAGCCCTTGTCCTGTCCCTGATGTTTGACCAACATAAGGACATTCATGTCGTCCGTGGTCAACTGATGGGGTTTAAGATACGCCCCGATTTCTTGGTAGACCACGGTGTACATCAAGGCCAGGCCGTAGACAATCTCCTCGTGGTACTTGCCCTTGCCGATGTCCACACCGGCCTGCTTAAACGGTTTTTTGGGGTCCAAAGACGACATGTGGCGCCTCCCTTAATTAATGACACGTGCCAACGGATACTTCTTCTATTGTTAAGATAGCATGGTTTAGTTGCAAATGCAAGTTAATGGTTGCGCCTCTGCCAAGCCAGCCCCGGGGTAGATATTGCTAAAAGACCCGCTGATGCTATAATACCGGCCATGCCTGACAAAACGAAAAATAAAAAACTCAACGTTTCCGGCACCGAGGAGCTTAAGATCCTGCGTACCATCGTCGACATTGCCTCTTCGGAACTTGATTTGAACCTCACTCTGCAGCTCATCGTCAAGATCGTCACAGAAATGACCGATGCCGACTCGGTGTTCATTTATCTATTTGACCCTAAGAAAGAGAACCTGGTTCTCATGGCTTCCAAGACCGGGCATAAGAAAGAGTTGGGGAACCTCGAACTGAAGGTGGGGGAAGGCATTACCGGTTGGGTGGCCCGCGAAAACAAGACCGTTACTATTAAAAACCATGCTTACAAAGATCCTCGGTTCAAAAGTTTTGATGTTCTCCCCGAGGATCGTTACGAGGCGTTTTTGTCGGTGCCGATTATTTATAAGGGCAAGGCCATCGGGGTCATCAACGTGCAGCACAAGAGGGAGCAAGATTATGCCGCCACCACGGTGAATTTGCTGGAAATGATCGCCAAGCAGGTGGGCGGGGTGATCGACCATGCCCGGCTCTTCGAGGAGACCCGCATCAAGGCCGTGCAGTTCGATTCTCTAGTCAAGGTCAGCCGGTCGATCACGTCGGAGCATTACCTGGATGAAATGCTGGGGCTCATTGTGGTCATCACCGCGGAAATGCTCAACTCCAAAATTTGTTCCATCATGCTTCTGGACGAGCGAGACCTGGAACTTTCCATCAAGGCCACACAATCTTTAAGCGTCGAGTATAAGAAAAAACCCAATATCAAGGTGGAGAATTCGTTCCTCGGCAGTGTGATCAAAGCCAAGAAGCCGGCGGTCGTCTATGACGTGCGCAGCGAAGAGCGCTATGCCTACCGCGACCTGGCGGTCAAGGAGGGGTTGACCTCGATGCTGGCCGTGCCCATGATCCTCAAGGACAAGGCGATTGGCGTCATTAGTGTGTACACCAAACAACCGCACCGTTTTGTCGACGAAGAAATCAATGTGCTGCAGATGGTGGCCAACCAGGCGGCGGTGGCGGTGGAAAACACCAAGCTCATGGAAGAGGCCCTCAAAGCCAAAGAAGCGCTGGAGACCCGCAAATTGATCGAACGGGCCAAGGGCATTATCATGAGCATGAACCACTTGTCCGAAGACGCCGCCTACCGCTTGATCCACAAAAAGAGCATGGACTCCTGCCGCTCTATGAAGGACATTGCCGAATCGATCATTCTCACGTCGGATTTGCAAAACTACAGCAAATAAAAGAGCAGCTAGCCCCTGGAAATTCCAAACAATGTATAGCAGCATCCTGCTCCGTGACCTATAATGGGTCACCGGAAGTTTTGAAAACTCCAACTCAAGGACAATGGAATGATAATCACCAAAATCACGGCCTATGCCGTTGGCGCATGGCTTTTTTTTCCCGCCACCTTTGTTTTCGCTTTGCCCCAGGGCGCCGTTCTTGAACAAGGTCAGGCCACCTTAAATTTCCAACCCACGTCCCTCACCGTTACCCAGCAAACCGACAAAGCCATCCTTAATTACGACAGCTTTTCTATTGCCCCTACCGAGAGCGTCACGTTTCAACAACCTTCTGCCGCAAGCATTGCGCTCAACCGTGTGACGGGAGGGAACCCTTCTCAAATTCTGGGTTCCTTGACCGCCAATGGAAAAATCTTTTTGATCAACCCTAATGGGATTGTTTTTGGCAATGGCTCCCGGGTGGATACCGCCGGATTGGTGGCGTCCACTCTGAGTATCAGCAGTTCTGATTTTATGTCCGACCAGTATCGTTTTACCGGTGCAAACGGCTCGGTGGTCAATTCCGGCCTTTTAAACGCCCCGGGCGGGTATGTCGCGCTTTTGGGGGCACTCGTTGAAAATAACGGTAGCATCGAAGCTCATTTGGGCAGTGTGGCTTTAGCTTCAGGGGACGCCATCATCTTAAGCTTCGATGCCCAGGGCCTCATCAATTTTGTGATCGATGACCCGGCGAGCACCACCCCGCATGCCGCAAGGGCAGCGGTCTCGAATCGGGGCCAGCTCCGGGCCCAGGGCGGCAGGGTGGTCCTCAATGCCAAAACATTGAACACGGTTTTTGATGAGGCCATTAACACCGAGGGTTTGATCGAAGCCACCAGTCTGTTCACCCGCGACGGCGAGATTTTACTGACGGCCAATAATGACATTAAGGTGGGAGGAACACTCAGTGGCGGCTCCGTGCAGATAACCTCCACGGCAGGGAATGTCACCCACTTGACGGGCAGCCAGGTCAGCACCTTCGGTAAAGATTTTGTTGGTTTTTCCGGCGGCAATTATATTTTTGACAATGGCGCCCAGGTTAGTGTGGGGCCGGGGGATATCAGCATCACCGCCGGGAGCAACATCATTCTGGACCCTCAGGGCAATGTCAGCTCCTATTTAAGGTATGACTGGAATTATGTGGGTGCCCAGCGGTCCTTTCATTTAAAGGAATTCGGGTACTATTTTTTAAACAGCCAGAATCAAGTGGTCTATGTGCCGCTGTCCATCGGGGAAAACATTGGCCTTGATGGCGTGACGCCGACATTCGGAAGCGGATTCATTTATGAAGATTCACCTTTGACACTGTACACGGTATTTTTCCGGCCAGGAGATGCGTATGTATTTCCGTCGGATACCTCGGGACTGACTTCCTGGACTTTTCACTCGGAGGCGGCCCGCAACGTGGACGGCCAAGACCATGTGCGGGTCAATGGGAACCGTTTTAGCTGGGAAGATGTTTTTGGCCTGGGAGACAAGGATTTTAACGATGCCACATTTGATTTTGTGACCCAGCGTATCACCCCCGAAGTGCAGCCCCATTTCATTTCACAAAATGCCCCAGACTTAACGGCCCCGAACATTTTGCCTGTCGTACCGCCGGCCCCGGCTCCAGCTCCGATCTTTAGTCCGGGCCCCAGCTCCACGACCAATTTGAGTGGCAGTCTCATTTCCTTGAGCGCGCAAAGTGACAATTTAAGCGTTTACTACGAGATCCTCGACCCCAGCCGGCTGATCCATTTTGAACCGGTCAACAACATCGGTTTATTTGCTTATCATCCCCTGACGCCAACCGATGCGTCAGCCTTTGAACAAATTGATTTGGACATCCGCGCCTTTGAGTTTATTAACGAAAACATTGAGCGCAAAGAAAAACAAGCTCCTTTTTTTGGGATCTAATGGATGAGTGCAGAGGGGTTTGGCAATGACTAAAACGATCAGGCACATCACCGCGTATATCCTGCTTTGCGTTTTCCCGACGTTTGGCTGGGCCCAGCTGGCCGCCGACACGGCCGGTGGGGTAATCGGCCGGGAGAGCGAGGCGCAACGCTCCAAGGAAATGGAAAGCCGTTTGCGCATGCAACGCACAAAACTGACCCAGGAGAGCGCCCCTGCAGAAGAAGACCGAGGTCCGAAAGTCGTCATTAAAGATATCCAGGTGGAAGGCCCGCAGGTCTTTAAAGCCCAGGACCTGGAACCCATTGTTGCGCCCTATCGCGGCAAAGACCTTTCTTTAAGTGAAATGCAAAAGATTGCCGACGAGATCACTGCCTTTTACCGCATCAAAGGGTATGTCACCTCCCGCGCGTACATTCCCCCCCAGAATTTAAAAAATGGAGGGCTGACCATCAAAGTCATTGAAGGGAGAATGGGAGAATTGGACGTCAAAGACAACCGGTATTTTCATGACCGGGTTTATAAACAATACTTAAAACTGGATTCACAAGCCTTGTTTGATTATCCCGAACTGCAGAAAAGTTTAAACAGCATTAATGAACACCCGGACCGCAAAGTCAGGGCCATCCTGGTGCCGGGCCGGGAAACCGGGAAGACGGACGTGATTCTAGAGGTGGAAGAACGCCTGCCCGTGCATGTGGGTTTTGAATTTGACAACTGGGCTTCGCGGTATTTGAACAAATACCGTTATGCCATGACCCTGGAGCACAATAACTTGACTGGGCATGATGACCGCGGGCTCTTTAAATTTCAAACCTCCGACGGCATTAACCTCAAATTATACCAGGGCCGTTATTTGTACCCCTTGAGCCGCCGGGCCAATGTGGGGGTGTACGGGCTGTGGACGAAAACAGAATTGAGCCGGGAACTCAAAGATCTAGACGCCCACGGCCGGGGCTACATCGCGGGAGTCTTTTACACGTATGAATTGCTGAAAGAGCATGATGTGGAAATCCATGGGAACTTGGGGTTTGATTATAAAGAGATTAGAAATTTCTCTTTAAGTTCCCAGACGTCGCGCGATCGTTTAAGTGTGTTTAAGGTCGGCATCGACCTGGATATCTTGGATGAGTGGGGACGCAACATCATTTTAGCGGAACTGGATATGGGTGCCCCGGATACGTTTGGGTCCATGCGCGCTAAGGATAGCCGCTCCTCGAGACTCGGGGCGGGGGGGGAATTTCAAAAAGGCGTTTTTACGTATTACCGCCTGCACCCCATGCCCCTTGAATCGCACATCCTTCTTAAGAACACGGCGCAGGTGAGCAATCATTCGCTGGCCTCCATCGAACAATTTCAAATCGGCGGTGCCACCAGCGTGCGGGGTTATGCCCCGGGGGAGTTTTCCGGGGACAAAGGTATTTATTCCAGCGTTGAGTGGTCTTTTCCGATTTATGGCTTGTCTAAAAACCTTCAGGTTCCTTGGCGTAAGACCAGCTTTTATGATGCGTTGCGGCTGGTGGCATTTTATGATATTGGCTTTGTCAATACCAAGAGGGCCGTGGCCGGAGAGCGGGAGAACAACACTTTAAAAGGCTATGGCTTTGGCATTCGTTTTAATCCCGACCCCGACATGGAAGTGCGTTTTGAAGCAGGGGTGCCGATCGGCCGCCGATCGGCGGATGGCAACCGCACGCATTTTTGGATTGAAGCCAAATTTAAATTCTGATCTGCCGGCCCTCCGTTGGCAAAGATTTTCTTGACAAAGTTGCTTCGCGGTTTATACTTACATTTGTAGTTGAAGTTTGACCCGTTCGGGGCAGAGAAGTTCCGGACAGTACAAAGGGCAAAGATGGTCCTCTGGATGCAGCTCATACGCGCCAGGGGATTTTTTATTTTGTAGGCATCATTGAATGATGCTGGGGGCATTGAGGCCTGAATCCAAGATTTCAAGGAAGCGGGCCTTTTTTATTTTAGGGGGACGCCATGACCGCACGAAGACCAAGGGCTTTATTCTACGCCTTTGACATGCATTTGGTGTAAACCTTACTAACAAGCAAATATCACGGAGGGAAACGTAATGGAAACAACAGTGAATCCAATCAGCGCCGGAGATACGGCATGGGTCCTGATCTCGACGGCCCTGGTCCTTTTGATGACCGCCCCTGGACTGGCCCTGTTTTACGGAGGCATGGTGCGTCGGAAAAATGTCCTGGCTGTGTTAATGCAATGCTTTGTGTGTTTGGCTTTAATTAGCGTGCTGTGGGTGGTTTACGGCTACAGCTTGGCCTTTAGCAAGGGCTCGGGGTTTATGGGCAGCTTGGACTGGTTTATGCTCAAAGGCGTGGGGCAAGAGGCGGACGGAACGTATTCGACCACCATTCCGCACGTGTTATTTATGATTTTCCAGGGCATGTTTGCGGTGATCACTCCAGCCCTCATCATAGGTTCTTTTGCCGAGCGCATGAAGTTCTCCGCTTTTTTGGTTTTTACGGTGTTGTGGTTGACACTGGTGTATTGCCCTCTGGCCCACATGGTGTGGAGTGTGGGTGGTTTCATCCGCGACATGGGCGCTCTGGATTTTGCCGGTGGCACAGTTGTGCATATGAATGCCGGTATCGCGGGTTTGGTGACAGCCTTGTATTTAGGGAAACGGTTAGGAGCTGATAAACCAGGCATGCACAATGTGCCTTTTGTGGTCATTGGTGCGTCGCTCTTGTGGTTCGGCTGGTTTGGTTTCAATGCCGGTTCTGCTTTGGCAGCCAATGGTTTGGCGGCGCAGGCATTTGTTACCACCAACACCGCAGCAGCCATGGCGGCACTCAGCTGGGCCTTCCTGGAATGGATCTTTTCGGGCAAACCGACCATGGTCGGGGCAGCTTCCGGCGCTGTGGCGGGCTTGGTGGCCATTACACCTGCTTGCGGGTTTGTGGATGTCGGCGGTGCCCTATGGATCGGCGCGATTGTCAGCGTGCTGTGCTATGGCATGGTGGCGTTTGTGAAACCGAAATTCGGGTATGATGACACCTTAGACGCGTTTGGCGTGCATGCCATCGGCGGGTTATGGGGGGCTTTGGCCACGGGTTTGTTTTGCACCAAGTTGGTCAATGGCGCCGGCGCCGACGGTTTGTTTTTGGGCAATATGGGACAGTTGGTGACCCAGGTTAAGGCCTGCGGCATCACCATCTTGTACGTTGCCTCTGCGACCTGGGTCATTTGTTTTGTGGTGGATAAGGTCATGGGCATCCGCGTCACTCAAGAAGAAGAGATGATGGGCTTGGATTTGACCCAGCACCACGAACGGGCATACACAATACTCGACTAAGCATAAGCGACTCAAAATATAATTCTGGAGGGACCATATGAAATTCGTCATAGCAATCATTCAGCCCTACAAGCTCGAGGACGTCAAAAAAGAGCTGTACGCGGCCAATGTCAATTTAATCACCGTCACAGAGGTGTTGGGCCACGGCCGCCAGGTCGGCGTGGATGAGTTTTACCGCGGCGTCAAGGAAACGGGGAATTTGCTCCGCAAAATCCAGGTCGAAATCGCGGTCAATGAGGACTTTGTGGAACCCACGATCAAGGCCATCATCAAAGGGGCCCGCACCGGCAAAATCGGCGACGGCAAGATCTTTGTGCTGGACCTGCCAAGGGCCATCCGCATCCGCACCGGCGAAGAAGGCTCAAAAGCCATCGGCTAAAGGGAAAATAGGGGCCAGCCCCCTATTTCAGCAAGGGGGGACACATACCGTAACCCAATTAAAATTGGGTTACGGTATGTGTCCCCCCT
>JAKFXC010000068.1 GCA_021731625.1 Candidatus Omnitrophota bacterium | reverse complement strand
TGGAAGGCGCGGATGTCCTCTACGGCGTGACCATGCCGGAGAGGGGTATTTCGCGCATTGTCTCGGTCAAGCTTCATCAAAGTGCGCCCCAACCAGCCCCGGTCGAAGCGCCCCAGCCAGCCGAAGTCGCGGTTTAATTAGGGTGGAAAAATATATTTTTATTTGACGGGTGGCCTTTTGTAACTAGAGTGTTCTGATTGACTTACAGAGGAAAAGACATCGCAGCCGGCTGGTTAGCGCTTCCTTGACACTCCCTATAAGGCATGTTATACTTGCACGTAAATCACTTAAAATCAATATGTTGACACAATTTTTTCTAGGTATTAACTGGGTGGATGTGGCCCTGTTTGTGTTGTTGGTGCGAGTGGTTTTTATCAGCATCAAGACCGGTTTTGTGGTCGAGCTGTTTAAGTTTTTAGGTGTCTTTTGCGCGCTTTTTATCAGCTTGCATTTATACCCGTATTTGGCCGCGGTCATGGCCAAAAAGACCACTCTGCCTCTGGATAGCTGGCAGTTTTTATTTTTTGTGCTCTTGTGGGTCCTTGTGGTTTTGATTTTTAAATTTTTGAGAGACGCCCTCTTGCTGATGTTTAGAGTGGAGACGGCCTACCAGACTTTTGATAAATATGCGGCTGGATTTTTGGGGGCGAGCCGGGCGATTTTTTTAAGCAGTTTGGTGATTTTTGCGTGTTTGCTGTTGCGCCACGAATACATTCATCGCCAGGCCTTGACCTCCTGGGGACATAAAGTCGCGGCCAAGGCGGCGCCCAACACGTACAGTTCCGTGTACCATAATATTATTGCCCGCCTGTTCCCGGGGCAGCAGTTTAATGCAGACGTTTTTGCAGTGGTCAGTGATCATGGGGTTGATCCCAAACGCAATAATAGACGCAGTCATTGACCGTACCGATATCGCGGCCGTTGTGGGGCGGTATGTCCAGCTCAAAAAAGCGGGACGCAATTTTAAAGCTCTTTGTCCGTTTCATCGTGAGAAGACACCATCGTTCGTCGTTAACCCGGATAAGCAGATTTTCCATTGTTTCGGGTGCGGCGCCGGCGGGAATGCCATAGCTTTTATCATGCGTCAGGAACGGTTGGAATTTCCCCATGCCGTGCGGTTCCTGGCGGACCAATACGGGATTTCGATCCCAGATACAACTAGCGAAGCCGAATCACCTTCCAGGCAATTGCGCGACAGCATCTATCGCGTGAATGAACTGACGGTGGATTTTTTTCACCAGCTGCTCTTGACCAGCCGGTTGGATGCGGCCAAAGCAGCCAGGGAGTATCTTAAAGGCCGCGGCGTCGCTTTAGAGACGGTCAATCAGTTTAAGCTAGGATTTGCTCCTGATGATTGGGAGGCCTTAAGCGAGTTCTTAAAGACAAAGGGCATCAGCGACGATCTGATGCAGCAGGCCGGCTTGGTGATCGCCCGCGAGAATAAGCGCGGGTTTTACGACCGGTTCCGCAACCGGGTGATTTTTCCGATTTTTGACATTCAAGCCCGTCCCATTGCTTTCGGGGCCCGCGCCTTGAAGGACGCGGAGGGGGCGAAATACATCAACTCTCCGGAAACGCCGGTCTACACCAAGGGCCGTCACTTGTACGGCTTTCATTTGACCAAGGCCGCCGTCGGAAAGTTGGATTACGCCATCGTGGTCGAAGGGTACATGGACATGATCATGCCCTTTGTCCACGGAGTAGAAAACATAGCGGCGTCGCTGGGGACGGCATTGACACCCGAGCAGATCAATTTGATCCGCCGTTTTACGCCAAATGTCGTCATGCTCTTTGATACAGATCTCGCAGGACAAAATGCGATCGTACGCAGTCTGGATTTGCTCGTCGATGCCGGCATGAACGTGCGGGTGGCAACGCTCTCGGATGGCCAGGACCCGGATTCATTTATCCGCTTACATGGCGTGCGGGCATTTGAAGAACGCCTGTCGAAAGCAGCGTCATTGTTCGATTTTAAACTCGCCTGGTTAAAGACCCAGCACGATGTCAAATCCATCGAAGGCAAGGCCCGAGTAAGCAAGCAGATGCTTGAGACGATCATGCGTTTTAGCGACGAGGTGGTCAAATCCGAACTCATCAAGAAGTTGAGCGAGGATTTAAACATCGACAAAGACGCGGTCCTTAGGCAATCCAAGCCGTTCAAAAGCAGAGCGGAGTCGTCCCCACAGCAGCCGATGGCAGTGGTTCCCGCGACAGTTGCTTTGTCGCTTAAGGATGAGATTTTTTTAGGGATCCTGTTGTCCGACCCCCAATGGGCGCCTAAGGCCCGGGACGAAATTACCCCGGAGGATTTTCCTCATCCATTGGTGCGGACCGTCGTGGCAGGGATCTGGGAGCTGTCCGGCCGCGGCCAGGAGTGGACGGGGCAGGATGTGCTTAAAAATATCAAGGACCATCAGGCCCAGGAGTTGGTGGCCCGGCTCATGAGCCGCGACGAGGCCTGGTTGGGGGACAAGGACATCGTTTTTAAGGATTGTGTTGCGGGATTTCGTAAGAAGCGTTGGCACGTGCAAAAAGAAGAACAAAAACGGTCGGGAGATTTTGAATCGGCCGTCGACATTATACGTAAAATTAAACAATAAGTTAACATAGGACTTTTTTATGAGAGAAGCAACCAAAGAAAAAGAATTCCAGGAAGACTTAGACAAACTGGTCAATCTGGGCAAAAAGAAAGGGTTTTTGACCTATGAAGAGGTCAACGAGACCCTCTCCGACGCCATTGATTCGTCCGAGGACATTGACCAGGTCTTCGATATTTTAGACGGCAAGGAAATCAAGGTGGTCGATTCCGAGGAGGATGTTTCTCTGCTCGAGGAAACCAACAATGAGGAAAGCCGCGAGCAGCAGGTGCGCCGTCTGCGCGAAGAGAGCAAAGAGGATGATGTGTATTCCGACAAATTCATCCCGCTGGATGACCCGGTTAAAATGTACCTCAAACAGATGGGGTCCATCCCGCTCTTGACCCGCGAAGAGGAAATCAGCCTGGCCAAGCGCATCGAAGAGGCCGAGATCAAATTCGCTGAGAGTTTGTTTAAGACGTATTTCGCGCGCAAAGAAGCCATTGACATCATCAAGCAGGTCTTGCGCGAAGAGATCAATGCCGAAGACGTCATTAAGGACGAGCTCGAGCGCCGCGGGCGACTCATCAAGGACCTGGATAAGATTTTGGAGCACGTGCGCCACACCCGGGTGGGCTCCGACATTTCCGCCAAGTCGATCGCCGAATTCAAATTGACCTCGACGGTCAACGAAGAAATTGTCATCAAGATCCAGGAAATCCTGGAGCTCATTGACCGCATCGAACGGCAATTGGGCGCTAAAAAGCGGCCTTCCAATGCTGTGGAACTCAAAAAGCAAAGGGAATCGTTGCTGAAAGAATTAGGCGAGCCCATTTTTCGCGTGAAGAGCCAAATCCGCGAAATCAAGACCCGCCAGTCGCGTTTTAACAAAGCCAAAAAGCTTTTGGTGGAGGCGAACCTGCGTTTGGTGGTGAGCATTGCCAAAAAATACATCAACCGCGGCCTGTCGTTTTTGGATTTGATCCAGGAGGGCAACATGGGCTTAATCCGCGCCGTGGAAAAATTCGAATACAAACGCGGGTACAAGTTTTCCACATACGCCACCTGGTGGATCCGGCAGGCCATCACCCGTTCCATTGCCGACCAGGCCCGCACCATCCGCATCCCGGTGCATATGACCGAGACCATCAACAAGATCATTCGCGTCTCGCGTGTGTTCGTGCAGGAATACGGGCGCGAACCTTCGGCCCAGGAAATCGCCAAGGAAATGCGCATGCCGGTGACCAAAGTTAAGGAAATTTTGAAAATTTCCCAGGTGCCGATTTCGTTGCAGACGCCGATTGGCGACGAGGGAGACACGCATTTCGGGGACTTTATCGAGGACAAGAAGGCGGTCTCGCCGGCGAATGCCACACTGCATTCCATGCTCAAAGACGAGATCGGTGCCGTGCTGCAGACCTTAGACGACCGCGAACGCAAGATCCTGGAGCTGCGTTTCGGAATTGTCGACGGCACCAGCCGCACGCTGGAAGAGGTGGGGGCGGAGTTTAACGTCACCCGTGAACGCGTGCGCCAGATCGAGTCCAAGGCCTTGCGCAAGCTGCGCCACCCGACCCGTTCCCGCCGCATCAAGTCGTTTTTGGACATGGCGGCCAAAGAGGGCGAAGTGATTATTTAAAGGTGGGGTCTACGCCCTATTTTCGAATGGGGCTAAAATGAGGCGTTGAGCCCATTTGATTCTCATGAAGCCAAAATTCGTTTTAGTGGTCACAGACCGAGAGACCAACGCCCAGGTTAAACACCTGGGCGTTGATTTTTTAGAGCTGCGGGTGGACTTGTTTAAGGGCCTAAAGGGTGTGCCCGGCATTGCCCGAGCTCGTCGTCAGTTTATTCTGCGCCGTCAATTAGGCCTGCCGTTGATCTTGACGGTCCGCAGTCAAAAGAAAGAGGGGGCGGTCAAGACCATACCCGAGACCCGCAAGTGGGAGTTGCTGCAGGCCTTGCTGCCGCTCGCCGAGTGGGTGGACATTGAGCTGTCTTCACCGCTGTGCGCCAAGACGGTCGCCCTGGCGCATGCTCTACGGAAAAAAGTGATCGTCTCTGTGCATGATTTTGCCAAAATGCCGCCGCACCTGGAACAAATCTCCGCAAAAGCCGCCAGCGCCGGGGCTGACATGGTCAAAATCGCCGCCAAGGCCCATTCTGTGTACGATTTTCAAGCCATGCTGCACTTTACCTTGGCCCATAAGGGGCAAAAACTGGTCACCATGTGCGTCGGGGAGTGGGGTCCGATGTCCCGCCTGTTTTTTCCGCTCGCCGGCAGCCGCTGGGTCTATACCTTCCTCCACAAGGCCACCGCCCCTGGGCAGCTGGACATCCACACCATTAAGAAATATTTAATCTAAATTTAATCGTTCTTTAATTTTAAATATTGCAGGAAGGGTTTTCCCATGGTACACTTCGTTCATTGATTTATTGACGAGTCAAAATTGATTCAGTGAGGAATCAGCGTGCATTCCAGATGAGAATGTCAAAAGCTTATCCCGCCAGTAATCGTTTCCTAATCGCAGCATTTTTCCTTCTTAATAATTTTGTTTCACCGGTGGCCCAGGCCCAAACTCTGGTTTTGCCCTTTCCAGGGGCCATGGTGTCATTGAGTCCTGCTTTTACTCCTCTTCTTTTAAAGGGTGTGACTGTTTATTCTGAAAATCCATATAAATTCGATTTTTTACTGACATCAGGAAATGAAAAATTGCAAGGGTCGGAGTTAAGGGAACAATCCGAGAAATTGATCAAATATTTTTTGACCGCGATCACCGTGCCTGATAAAGACATGTGGGTCAATCTTTCTCCTTATGAGAAACATCGCGTCATTCCTGACGACCTTGCTAAAACGGACATGGGCCGCGACCTGCTGGCTCAAGATTATATCCTTAAAGTATTGGCCTCCTCTTTGACTTATCCAGAGAAGGAATTGGGTAAGAATTTTTGGAGCCAAGTCTATCAGAAAATTTACGAACAATTAGGCACGACCGACATCCCTGTCAGTGGCTTTAATAAAGTTTGGGTCATGGCCGACTCTGCCACGGTTTACGTACAGGGCCTTAATGCTTACGTGGTCAAGAGCCATTTGAAGGTCGTTTCCGAGCAGGATGTTTTGAGTGCCAAAAAATCGCAAGTCAAGTCCGACATACTTTCCGCCCAGGTGATGCGCGAAACGGTCATTCCCTTGATCGAACATGAGGTCAATGAGGGAAAGAATTTTTCGCAATTGCGGCAAATTTACAATTCTTTGATTTTGGCAACTTGGTTTAAGAAAAATTTAAAACAAAACATTATGGCGCGGAGGTATGCCAATAAAAATAAAGTCAGTGGGATTGATATTCCCTCCCCAAACATGAAACAAGCCATCTATGAGCACTACCTGAAGGCTTTTAAAAAAGGGGTCTACAATTATATTAAAGAAGAGAATTCTCCCGGCACCAACCGCGTAATTCCTCGTAAGTATTTTTCTGGCGGTATGACCCCGGCTTTGGCGTACCGCGGTGAAAACAGCATTCGCTTGGATGAAGCCATGACCATTGACCGCAATCCCGCGACTGGCATGCAATTAGCAAGGGAATTGACCAAGACCAAGCCGATATGGGTGAGCGGCCAAGTGAGGGCTGTCTCAGTCAAAGGGGATTCCGCGTTGATAACCACCCAAGAACGCCTGCCTTGGCCTTTGCCCAATGTCATCAATGGCCGAGGGACCAAGACCCCTGAATTTGGGGAGTCAGAAATATTGATGAGGCTTATTTTACACTTGACCAATAACGGCAGGCAGGCGATCCCACAAGACACCTTGCTCAATAAAGATTATGGAGAGGAGCTTGATAAATATTTCGTTAAAGATTATGGAAAGAATATGCTCATCCATGACAAGAAAAATCTTTTGGAGGGCCTGCGTCAGAGAGGACTGATCCGTATATTCAAAAATAAACAAGGTAAGGTCTTGGTTAATTTAAAAGAAAAGAACCCCAGGGTGACCGCGGTTTGGGCCCGAGACACGCAATATGTCTTAGACGACCTTCGTGAGCAATTAAACAATGGGAAAGAATTTCTCAAGGCCGTTGATGATTATAACGAAGTGGTGAATATTTGGCCGCGTTATCCTAAAGAGGCCATGGACCCGGTATTAAGGGCCATCGGACTCATGACCAAGGAAGAAAAAATGGGCATGTTGGCTTTGATTGCCAAGCGTAGCCCCGAAAGCACCCCGCCTTTGATGTATCATATTTTCTTTGAAATCAACGAAATGATTTTAGAGGAAGGTTCTGTGGCAGAACAACATTATAAAGTCGTAAAGAAATCATTTTTAAGACAGCACATGAAGAACCTGATTGGCCGCAATGTATATATGTTGACCCCGGAATACGTGATTTTTAAAGGCGGCTTGGGGCGGGTGATGAAATTCCACGGGGATGAATTAAAGGAATTGGGAGCGGAGGTGGTCTATATTCAACCGCAATTCCATTTTGTCCGAACGGGAGTCACCAATAGCTTAGTGAAATACGCAGAAGCCAATTTACCGATCAAACTCACCGATGAGGTAAGGGTTCCCAAGGAATTTTCTACTTTTATCACCCGCAAAGGCGATGATGGCAAATATTACACATACCCAATCAAATTTAATGTCAATAAAGGCCTGACCGAAGAGAATAAACTGCCCGTTTATAGTATTGAGGTCGATGATCCACGGATTTTCTCGGTTCTGTATGAACACAAAGGCTCTAGGAATTCCCTGACCGACCTGACCGAACATGAAATTGATATTCTTATCCAAAAAGCTACTTTGGAAGTGATGCGGTATATTGAATTGGAAAAGAAAAAGGACATGGAAGCCAAAGGTGAACATTACAAGGCCCCGATCATTGTTGCCAATGATGGCCAGGAAGTGGCCATCAATGTTTGGATGGACTTATTTTATGGCAATAAAGATCACATCACCCGGGATGCGACTACATCAGAGGAAGACATTCAAGCTACCTATGAGATATTCCGGGATGCTTTACGGGTCCCATTCACCCATACCTATGGTAACAGGCATAGTTTAGGGGGCATGGATTTTGATAAAGGGATAGCTTTATTGACTGCGGCAGGTGTCCCACCGGAGAAGCTGTGGTTATTCGTACGGGTTGACATTGATGGGACTAAATATATTGATTTAACCAGCGGCGGTTTACGGGCAGGGGACGTGCAAAGCGGCGTTGCAGCCAAACATGCCTATGATATGAATGCCCGCGATCCTGGCTTAAACATGATTGCCGTCACTAATGGTGATTTGATCAAATACACCAACCGGTATTTTCGACAATACTTAAACAAAGTCCTTGGGGTCAAAAAAAATATTTATGACATCACTCCTCAAGAAGGAGCCATGGCCTTGGCCAAAGCCAAATATGAGCTCAGTAAAGAAGACGCCCTTTTTTATGAATACAAGCGTTTGGGTTTGAATATCGACCCGAAAAAGAAAATTATTTCTTACTCAGGCCGGGGAGTGCCGGAAAAACTGGAGATCACACATAACATTATCCGGGCTGCTGTTGCCATGGGGTATCAATTTATTTTATACGTAAACCGGCAGGCGGATGACCGCAGCGATCAAATGATACAGGACTTTCTAGACCTGCAACAAAAATTGAGCGATGAAGGATATCGGGAAAATGGGCAATATGACCATTTGGGACGTTTTATCATCCGGGTTGGTTTCAACATTGATGACCAGCAAAAATTGCAAGCGGCCAGCGATATCCAAGCACAGTTTTCAACAGGTTATACTGAAGCGGCGGGAGCGACGGAAGCACATAGTGGCGCGGCCTTTGGCCTACAGGCTTCCTTTGCCCCCTGGGAAGGTCTTTTAAACCGCATCGGGGACATGATCCATTGGTCAGACAAAACCGGCAATGTCCTGGTCCCCAACAATAATTATGAACACAGCATCATTGACCTTTTAGCAAAGGCCAGTGAGGCGTACCATGAGTGGGGTTGGGATGATTTTTTAGCAAACATCCCTGAACTCAATGATGAATTTATCGACTATCATAGGGATGTGATACTCAAGCAAATATATGCTAATCCAAATAGGACAGGATTACCGCAATTACAGCACTATGGCATTATGACCAGCCCCGCGTACAGCGCGGTCCATACCGCTGCTGTCTTGATGAGGGTGTTGAATGATAAGGTTAAGGAATTGGAGGAATATTTGGACGGACATGATCAAAGGCGGCCTTCATTAGAACGCATCGCGGGTGAGGTTTCCTTTGATCAAATGTTTTTATACGTCAACGAACTAGAGCAGGTAAAGAAAGTTGAAGAGAGGCCTTTTTATATTCAACATGATGACAAAGACCTTTATTTGACTGTGCGCATCAACCGTCGGACGCATAGTTTGGTGGATGGTGGTGAAGGGGTGGTGCCAGAGGAATTTCTCCGAGCAGATGTAGTGACTGATTTTGGAATACGATATCCATTTAAGCGTATTAATTCCTCCGGCGACTATACTACCTTGGAGGTCCACTTGCCCGCGGATTTACCGTATGATTCCAATGGCCATTTTACGGCGACCATTGAATATACTTCTGGCATTCAGAAGAAAACAGCGCGTATTGGGGTGGCGCGTAATAAAGGGGTCTTGGGCCATGAAAGTGATTTAAGATTCGAAAATGAATTGCAGCCACAGGCTGATTTGGCCCAGACATCCACGGTTAAAAAACAGACCATAGCACCTGGAGGTATTCTTTTAGACCCGACCAATCTCAACTTAACTGTGAATCAGCACCAACCCGGCGTCCCTACGGGTTCACTATATGATTGGAAGTTTAGAGATGAAGATTTCCTAGGGTTTTCCTGGCAAACCAATCAGATGGTCACGAATTATATTCCTCACATATAGGGCTACCTTCACCCGCCAAAATCTGTCTGCCTTCAATGCGTCTGCCTTCAGCGCCCTCAGCGTCCCCCTTTCTATCCTTGAAATACTCTAGAGTATATGGCATACTTCCCTGTGAATGACGTTCTCACCCCCTAATTTACGACTGGGTTTGTGCTTCATTTTCCTCAGCGCTAACTTGGCTTTCCCTCAGGCGCAGGCCGGCGAAGTGGTGCTTCCGTTTATGCCCAAACCCGGCACCATGGTGAATATAAGCCTGCCGTTTACCCCCGCGCACTTAAAAGGCATTGTCGTCCATCCCGGAAATGCCTTGCAGTTTGATTTTATGATCCATAAGGGTGACGGAAACCTCACGGACGCCCAGAAAAACATCGAATACACCAAACTTATTAAGTATTTCCTAGCGTCGCTGACGGTCCCGGAGAAGGACCAGTGGGTCAACCTCTCACCGTATGAGAAGAATCGCATTATCAACGACAATTTCGGCCAAACCGACATGGGGCGTGACCTTTTATCCCAGGATTATTTACTCAAGCAAATTGCATCTTCTTTAATGTATCCGGAATCCGGCTTGGGCAAAACGTTTTGGAGCAAGGTGTATGCGCGGGCATATCAGGAGCAGGGCCATACCAATATCCCGGTGCAAACTATCAATAAAGTCTGGATTGTGCCGGATGAGGCAGAGGTCTACGAAAGCGGGAACACCGCCTACGTGGTCAAAAGCCATTTAAAAGTGATGTTGGAAGAGGATTACATAGCTCTGGATAAGGGCAACAAGATCGCCCCTCAGGGGACTGCCGCGTCCAACACTGCGGCACAACTCATTCGCGACATCATCCTTCCCGAGCTTGAGCGAGAGGTCAATACAGGTAAGAATTTCGCCCAGCTGCACCAGATTTTAAGTGGCATGGTTTTAGCAACGTGGTACAAGAAAGCCCTCAGAGAATCTTTGCTCGGCAAAGTCTACGTCGATCGGGCCAAAATCAAAGGGATTCATCAAAACCCCCAAGCTAACCAGGAAATTTATGAGCAGTACCTCTTTGCCCTTAAGAAAGGGGCATACAACTATATCAAGGATGATTTCGATCCGCATTCAAAACACGCCATCCCGCGAAAATATTTTGCCGGTGGATACAGCAACGATTTGGCCCAAGTGACTAAATTCACTAAGGTGAGCGAAGCTGTTCTGGAGGAAAAGAAGCGAGAGGGCTTTATATCCCAAGGGGACCTGGCCTTCGTGGCCTTGGATGAGCAGAGACCGACGCCGGATATGGCTATGATGATTACCAGCAGGGCGGTGACGCACATGATGGATGGAGCTCGGCAGGCCGTGCGGGAGTTAAGGAAAGATGCGCAATATAGGCCACCTGACTTGCTGGAGTATTTTAATGAGGGGCTAAAAAAGTTATCAGCGCAAGCCCAAGGTAATGATCGTCAATTTAACGCAGAGTTCGCCAGGATGATACGTTGGGCATACGCTGCCGCCTACAATATAAATATATTTGGCGACAATATCGAAGGTTTTCTGGATCTCGAACCAGGCGATGTCTTAAGCTGGCATAAGGTTCCGTTGTTAAAAAAAGACCGAGACGGCAATTATGTTGTACACAGTGAAAACAGCTTGTTCCTTTATATGGAAAAAATGGCAGAGCACATAGAGCAATGGTTTAACGTGAATGGAACTGAGCAGCAAATGGAATTATCCGAAGGCGTACAGCGATCCATAGGGGACGCCCGTTCTTTTCTCGACCATGTGACAAAGAACCCTGACGCATTAAAAAGTTTATTCGACATGCTGATGCAGCAGATTCAATCGGCGCCAGAAGATACGGAAAGTAAGACCAAATTTGTTGACTTTATCTTTGATGAATTACAAGAGTTGGTGTTTGAGTCTTTTGGGCTGTCTATTCTTGAGGACGGGGAAAAAGAATTTTTTGAAGTGGATGATGGGGGAAACTTAAAATGGCGGAACAAGATTTTAGCAACGTATGATCTAGAGAAGGGCAGTTATCATCCTGAGGAAAAAGTCGCAGAACAATTTTTTAACGAGCAGATTTCTGATCTGAGGAATAAATTTGGTTTGAACGCGGCGATGATCGTCGTTGGGAAGGGGGTGATTACCGATTTGTCAGGGAACTCTGTCGCATTGGACCCTAAACAACCGGTGGTCATCAAAACGACATTGACCCGAAACCGTTTTCGAATGGTTGACTATGCAATCAAGAATTTGCCGAATGCCAAGGATCCGCGGGCCGTGGAAATGCCTTCTCGTGAGAGGCTGTATAAATTCCAGGGGACTGAAACTCAAGTGATAGACGGCATCGAGCAGACGTTCCTAGTTTTTGAAACCGCGCTAGGTCCCGCTGGCCAAGTGAAGCTTGCAGCCGACAGGCGGCAAAATATTGCGGCCCATCCTGATGAAATTACGAAACATAAAAAGTCGCCAAGTTACATGGAGTTGCTGGCGCAAATAGGCGATACGGCACGGGAAGCAAAACCTAGCGACGAATTAGCCACGGTGGGTCGTAGGATCGGCGGCCTCACCCGCCGTAGATTGCTTCAAATTATAGGCGCTGCGGGTACGGCTTCTATTGTGGGCTCAACGCCCGCGGTCAAGGTGGCTAACGCTGTTGTTGAGCGCAAGGATTTTTTTAGTTCCCAAGAGCCTGCGGCGATCGCCTTGAGAGATTTTTTGGGCAGAAAGCTGACCTTTACGGGGCCAACGCAGCGGGGAATCTTGGCGGCAGCGTCTTCACACCCAGCAAAGGGCGTGATTGATCGGCTAACTATGTACACCAATCTAGTACCTCCCGCCCTGCGGCGCGGTGATCTGGAATCCTTGCAACGACAGACGGTGCAAGCATTGGCAGGAATAATGAAGGTTCCCAGCCCCCGCACAATAGATTTTAATGATTTTCTTTTTAGGCAGACGGCGCCATTTTTGGCGGGCCACAATATTGTCCTCTACCCGGCGATTGAGCGCCATGTCGTCGGTGGCCAGCCACTAAACTTAATCCGACCCAGATTTTTTGAAGTTGTTGAGTTTGAAACCCGGAGCTTGGATCCAGATCATTTTTGGACGGATAAGACCATCACAGCGAATCTCATCGGTATAGCCCTCTACGCGCAAGGCCCTGGGCGGGCCCTCGATAGTGATGCATTTATGGCACTTGGGAATCTATTCTATCAACCTCATCTCTTTATTGCGCATGCACAAGGCGCCCTGAAGAAGCCTGGCTCCTCGTATTCCCCGATATTGTTAGACCAATTCTTGGAAAGTATAAAGAACAGCGATTCCAAAAATTGGAGAGCCATTAATTTTAACCAACGTATAGTTGACCGATATCAATATGACCTGGCCCGCAATAATCAATATCAGAAGGAGGATAAAGAGTTAATTGTTTATCATGAAGGAGATCACCTGGTAAGCAGTTTTCATCGAGACCAGGTTATAGCATCCACTGCTAGTGAAATTGATGCCATGTTGTCTCAAATGCGCAATAGTTATTTTGGGTGGGCGGAGGTAATGAAGTACGCACACGCGGCCGTCAATGGACAATACAGTAGGGATAATCCTCATTTATTTCGGGGAGGCACTTACGTTGTTAAAAACACCGTGAAGTATCTTCAGGCGCAAAAACGTAAGGATTCCAGCAGGTTTCCGATGATTAGCGGCTCGAGGTCGTATGAAATTATCGCCCAACTGCACCTGCTTAAAGGTCAACCAGAGCGCAAAGAAATTGCTGAGTATATTTATAAGAAACATCAAACCGAACTTGGTAAAGAAGACACGAGTTGGGAGTTTGAGAGTGAAGGCTGGAGTCTTGAGCGCCTAATGCAGGCCATAAAAACCCCCCTGGGCATAGGAATAGGTAGCGTGTTGGGTGTAGGGGTGGTGCTCGAGTGGCTGAGACGCAGGAAAAACCGCTTGGCAGATCAAGAAGCAAAGGCTGCGCCAAAGAAGGGTTCATCCAAGAAGGACAGGGCTATGGCCGCTCCCCAACGGCCGGAGGGGCCCCGCTGGTGGATGAGGGTGGAGAATATTTTGCGATTGCCGTTCCTACACCCCCATCAGGAGTTTTTTCCTTTGATTGCCAAACGGGTGGTAACGCCCATTTACATTTCTCAAGGCAAAAATCAACCGACAATAAATCTCGCCACGCATCCTATGTTTGAACTCAACAATTGGATGAGGTGGCCAAAGGCAGGATACGAGGCCACGGTGAGTCCTAATGGCAGCATTCGCATTACGCATGGCGATCGTGAATGGACCCTGCCACTGCAGGCGGAACTGCGAACAGTGGAAGATCAAGGTCTGATTAAGCGTATCAAGGATGGGAATTTCAGCTTTCATACTCCGATATCGGATGGCATGACTTCATTGTGGGCCCGCGCCTTACGTTTAGTTGATGCGGCAGGCCGATATGGTTTTAGAGATGCCGATTATTTTCCGATATTGCTGAAGAATCAGGACATCTACATTGCCGACCCCCGGGATGCGAACGTCATTGGGAGAATCCGACAAAATCAGAGGGATGGCACAACGGAAATCCTGGGGGAGAAAGTCCATGTGGACGAGGGGGTTTTTGTTCCGCTTGTCATTGAACGCGATATCGTGCGCGGTGCCATTATTACCAAGGACGGTCTTTTTATTTTTTTTAGCCAAGGTACGGGGATAGGGGTTCACACATTTGAGGTGCCTATTGAAATTCGCAATGAAGTGCTCATGGTATTGTTAAGGGCCGCCGCGGTTGATCCGGAGATTAAGAAGTTTTTCGAAGAGAAGATCTGGAAAGTTTGGCAGCATGAATATCATTTTAGGGATATTCAGAAAGGCATCTCGGTATTTACTAATTTGGTTGGGCATGCTCTGTTTCAGATGAAAAATGGCACCTTGGCGATCAACATTTTTAAAAATCAAACCTCAGAGTTGCTGGAAAACATCTTTCTCAAAATTAATGACGTTCTAAAAGGTAAAAAAGACCTTACCGAAGACTTCATAAAATATCTTTTCGATCCTTTGTTGAGGGCTAGGCCAGCTCCATTCCGATTGAACATTACGCCAGGAGACCTCTCCTCGCGCAACGGGTATTTGCTGTTTAATTTACGGCTCTTCTTTGATGCGGCCATGGACGTTAAGGCAGCAACCGGCGGTATCGACATGAACGCCGCCAATATGAATTTGACCATCAAACGCGATGGCAAAGGCGTTCCCTTGCCGCTGGCCCAGCAAGACATGGCACAGTTGAGCCAAATTCCTGGCTTTGTCCCGCGCATTATCGAGATCAGGCCTGCTTCGAATGCTTCAGCACCTTAGCCACCCGAAATTTTTCTACCCAGAAAATTCAAAGTATGTTAAGATTTACGCTCATTTATTGTCTCTCTGGGAAGTGTTCTGCCTGGATTTCGACGGGCCCATAGCTCAGTCGGTCAGAGCAGGAGACTCATAATCCAAAAAGGCCACTTTTTGCAAGTCCATAAAAACCATCAAAAATCGCATTTCTCCGTCGACAAATCGCGCTTTATAGCTTTAACCAGTTTGAGCCAATTTTAACAGTTTTTCATTTTCAACAGCCCCGCGTTGGACACCAAATTTAATACAGGTTTTTCGGTATTGACAAAGTAGTCTGTCACTGTAAAAATATGTTATATTTTAACTGAGGATTGTTTTGGAGGGGAAAATGGCCATTAATTGGAAGAAACATATCAATTCAAATCCGGATATTTTGGTTGGTAAACCTGTGGTTAAAGGCACGCGGTTATCTGTTGATTTTTTATTGGGCCTCTTGGCTAAAGGCTGGAGCGAAAAGCAGATTTTAAAGAATTATCCTAGTTTAAAAACGGATAGCTTGCAGGCGGTTTTTGCTTTTGCCGCGGAATGTATGCGGGAAGAGGCGCTCTTTTCTATTTCCAAAAGGTGATATGTGAATTTCTTGGCGAATGAAAATATACCTTTGGATAGCATATATGTGTTAAGACGAGCAGGGCATCATGTGGAAAGTATTTCAGAATATCGTCCAGGCATGAAAGATGTCGATGTCTTGAAGAGGGCCGTTAAATACAAAAGCATTATACTGACCTTCGACCGAGATTACGGGGAGTTGATTTTTAAATATCCAAAATTAATTCCGACTGGCTTAGTTTTCTTTCGTTTTGATCCCGCCACTCCTGAAGAACCCGCAATGATCTTACTCAATGTCGTAAAACAAAAAGGCATCAATTTGAGCAATCACTTTACGGTCATTGAGGAAGATAGAGTAAGACAAAGAGCATTGTAGTACCCTCCGTCATAATCCCAAATTTTTAGGTTATTTTGTAGTGCTCTTATTTTTTGTTCCAAAGGTAGTGGAACAAAAAAACTACCCGCTAGGGAACGGTCAATAGATTGTTGCCCCCCTGACGCCAGATAGAAGTCTGCCAAGCGAATAATTGATCCAGATCAACCGGTGGTATCATAAGTAAACGTTTATTGAGGTTAGGATTTTTTTCTTGGGCC
>JAKFXC010000065.1 GCA_021731625.1 Candidatus Omnitrophota bacterium | reverse complement strand
CTTGCTTGTCTTCAGTGTCCTCAATGGTGGTTTTGGTCGCTGAACTGATGCCTAAGTCAAAAGTCGACCTGGGCGCCACGATATAAAACGGGACGCCGTGATGCTTGGCCAGCACCGCCAGCATGTAGGTGCCGATTTTATTGGCGCTGTCCCCATTGGAAGCAATGCGGTCAGCCCCGGTAAAAATAATGTCGACCCGGCCTTGCCGCATGAGGGTGGCAGCCATATTGTCGCAAATTAAGGTGGTAGCAATCTTTTCCCGTGCCAGTTCCCAGCAGGTCAGCCGAGCGCCCTGCAATAGAGGCCGGGTCTCGCACGCAAATACTTGGAATTTGCGGCCTTTTTTCTTGGCGCTGTAAAAAACCCCCAACGCGGTCCCATAATCGACCGTGGCCAAGGCCCCGGCATTACACACCGTTAACGCCTTCATGCCATCCTTGATGAGTGCTGCCCCGTAATCACCCATGGCCCGGCAAGCCTGTCGGTCTTCCTCATAGATACTCATGGCCTCTTGATGCAAAAGTGCTTTAAGCTGCGCGATCCCCGCCATGTGATGCCGGACCAGCACCGATTGCATACGTTCCAGCATATTGAATAAATTGACCGCCGTGGGCCGCGACGTTGCCAGATAGCCGCAGGTGTTCTTGACCTGCAGGACAAACTTGGCCCGGTCATTGCCCTTAAATTTCTGAATGCCCAGCAACACCCCGAAGGCAGCGGCGACCCCAATGGCCGGGGCCCCACGCACGCTTAAACGCTTGATGGCCTGCCACAGCGTTTCCACATCACGGCAGTGCAAATATTCCAAACAGCCCGGCAGTTTAATTTGGTCAATAATCCTCACCGACTGATGAACCCATTTCACGGTTTCAATGGACATAGAGCGTGATTTTAACATATTTATTGATTTAAGGACGAAATTATGTAGAGTATGAGTCTGCTATGTCGAAATCTGCCTTGGCGTTCTTGATGTTTTCCCTGGTGGTCAACGCGGTGATGTCCCTGGGGCTGGCTTTGTTTGTGCTTCTGAAGGCCAATGCCCTGAAAGTAAACCGTTACTTCGCCTACCTGTGTCTGGTCACTGGGATCATGTTTACGGTCTATTTTCTGGAGTTCTACTGCCTTTGGCGCGGCCAGCTGGTGATGGCGGAGTACTGGCAGCGCACCCTGATGATTTTTGTATTTCTGATCCCCCCCATCCTGTTTCAATTCACCATGCATTTTTTAAACCGACCGGTACCCTTGTGGGTGACCATAGCCAACTATCTAGTAGCCCTGTCCGGACCCTTATTTATCTACACGCCTGCTTTTGCGTATGACTTTCGCCTGTTCAACGGCCTGTACTGGCTTAAAAGCGGGCCATTGTTTTATCCGATGTTTTCGTATTTTGTCGGCAACGTGCTGTATGTGCTGTTTATGTTATACCGCAATTACAAATCCACCGTCAAAAGCACCCGCAAAGAGCAGATCCGTTTGGTCTATCTGGCGTTCTTGATCGGGTTTGTCACCGGCTGCGCGGGATTCTTGATGTGGTTAAACATCCCCCTCAAACCCTACTCCACCATCCTGGTTTCGCTGTATGTCTTAATCATTGCGTATGCCGTTCTCAAGCATCAATTCTTAAATATCCCTCTCATCATCAAAAACAGCCTGATTTACACAACGGCCATGTGCTTGATCACCCTGGCCTACTTCGCCCTCATCTACGTCTTTGAGCATCAACTGCGCGGCATCATGGGGTATCAATCGGTGCTGGTTTCCTTAGGGATCACCTTGCTGCTGGCCGGTTTGTTCATTCCCCTGCAAGAGTTCCTGCGGCGGGTCATCGAAAAATATTTGTTCAAAGGCACAGCTGCTCAATTCTCGGAACACATGGAACGGATCCAGCAGGAAATGATTCTCTCGGAACGCTATAAAACATTTTCCGACGTGGTAAAATCCCTCACCGTGGCCATCAAGGAACCGTTGATGGCCCTTAAAAATTACAACGCCGAATACCAACAACACTTAGACGATAAAATGTTTCTGGAAAGGTTCGCGCAAGTGCTGGACATTGAAATCCAGAAAATTGAAAACTTAGTCGAGGGCCTGGACAAATACAGCCATCCCGAACCGCTGCGGATGGAGAGGACCGACATGTACGCTTTACTCACAGATCTGTTGGACGAGATGCGCCCGTTGCTCAACAGTCAAAAAATCAGCATCACCAAATCGTTCGATGACCACAAAGTTTTTTACCTCAATGTGGATCTTAAACAGATCCGGCAGGCCCTCATGTCTGTCGTGGAACACACCTTAAAAACCATGCCCGAAGGCGGGCACCTGTATGCCGAAGTCGAACACAAGGAAAACGACTTTGTGATTTTTCTCAAAGACACCGGCAAACCCATCCCCGATGCTCAAATCGAAAAAGTCTTTGATCCCTTCAGCCAGTACCACGGCCAGGAACCCAGCATGGAACTGGCCATTGCTTTTTCCATTATCAAAAATCACGGCGGGAAAATCTTTGTCAACAGCGATGAGAGCGAAGGCAACGAATTCGTCATTGAATTGCCGTTGTCTTTATTCTTTCGCCACTTCAATGCGAGGGAATAACGGCGGATGCTCTTTAAGCACGGTGCCGGGTTTGAGCTGGCCCCAGCCCGCGGTGGTTCCTTCCGCCCCGAGAATGCTTAGCACCGCAGCCGTCTTGGCAGGCATGACCGGAGCAAGCCAAATCGCCGCAATGCGCAACCCCTCGGTCGCGGTGTAAAGGACCCGTCCGGCGGCCGGCAGGTCGGTTTTCGCCAATTTCCACGGGGCTTGTGCTTCCAAATACTTATTGAGCAGCTTCACAAAGTCAATGACGGTCAAAATAGCTTCCTGGACTTTGTAGGCGGAAACCAATGGCTGGATGAGACCCGGCAGCAACAGGGCCTGCTGCTTGACCTGCTCCTCCGCCGCGGTTAACTGACCGGGGTCAGGCACGGTCTTGGCGTGGTTTTTCCCGATCAGGCCGCTCACCCGATTGAGCAAATTGCCGAAATCATTGGCCAAATCACTGTTCACACCCTTGATAAAAGATTCGATGGTGAAATTGGCGTCCTGCCCCAGCACCATTTCCCTCATTAAATAGTAACGCACCGTATCCACGCCGTACTGTTCCATCAAGTCCAGGGGATTGACCACATTGCCTAAGGATTTGCTCATCTTGGACTCACCCATCAGCCACCAGCCATGCGCAAAAATGGTTTTCGGCAACGGCAACCCCAGAGCAAACAGCATAGTGGGCCAATAGACACTGTGGGTGGTCAAAATGTCCTTGCCGATCAAATGCACGTCGGCCGGCCACCATTTCTTAAATTTTTGCTCGTCGGACAAATAGCCGGGGATGGAAATATAGTTGATGAGGGCGTCAAACCAAACATAGGTCACGTACGCGTGATCAAACGGGATTTCAATGCCCCAGTCCATGCGGGCCTTAGGACGGGAAATGCACAGGTCGCCCAGCGGTTGCTTCAAAAATCCCAACATCTCGTTGCGCCGATGTTCCGGCTGTATAAAATCGGGGTTGGCCTGGATGTGCGCCATCAAGCGGTCCTGGTATTTGCTCATCTTGAAGAAATAATTCTTCTCTTGGATGTTCTTGACGTCACGGAACTGGCCGCTGGCATGTTCGGTTTCGGTGATAAACCTCTCCTCGGCGACCGAGTACAGGCCTTGATACTCTCCCAAGTAAATATCTCCGGCGTCATACACTTTTTGCATCACCCCCTGCACCACGCGGGTATGCCGCCGTTGGGTGGTGCGCACAAAATCATCGTAGCGGATGTCGAGTTTTTTCCAGAGGTTGATAAAACGCGGGGCCAAGAGATCCGCGTGGGCTTGGGGGTCAAGCCCCTGCTTCTGGGCCGCCTGTTTGACTTTCTGGCCGTGCTCGTCGAGGCCGGTCAAAAAAAACACCTCGTCCGCGGCCATGCGGTGGAACCGGCTCAACACATCGGCAAGGATGGTGGTGTAGGCATGCCCGACGTGCGGGGCATCGTTGACATAATAGATGGGTGTGGTGATAAAAAATTTATGCATGGAGTCAATGGTGGTGGGCAGCAGCAGGATAGGTGATTTTGGAGGTCTTGCCCTCGCCCAAATCCACCGTCACATAACGTTTGAGGATGTCCACATTGATGACCCGGCCTTTTTCCCCGGCCTCGGTGGTGATCTTGGCCCCCATTTTAGGCAAATCGCGGGACATCTCGCGGTAGACCTGGTATTCGTAAGCCATGCAGCATTTTACGCGGCCGCAGACCCCGGAAATTTTGGAAGGATTAAGCGGCAATCCCTGGTCTTTGGCCATTTTAATGGAGAGTGGATGAAAATCTTTCATATAGGACGAACAGCAGAGTTCCCGGCCGCAGACGCCAATGCCGCCGATGATTTTGGCCTTATCGCGAACACCGATTTGTTTAAGCTCAATGCGGGCCCGGAACATTTTGGCCAAGTCCTTGACCAAATTGCGAAAGTCCACCCGTCCCTCGGACGTGAAAAAGAACAGGATCTTAGAACTGTCGAACGAATACTCGGCATTGACCAGGCGCATGTCCAGCTTCGTCTCCGTCACTTTGCGCTGGCAGGCCGCCAAAGCTTCTTTGGCCTTCATTTGATTGTTGACGATTTGGCGTAAATCTCCCTCGGTGGCCAGCCGCACCACCTTGCCGGCGGCGTTTTCGGTTTTGGTGCCGCACACCCGCTCCACTCCGGAAACCACCCGGCCAAACTCGGAACCCTTGTCCATCTCCACAATGAGAATATCCGAACGCTTACAGTCAATGCCATTCGGCTCATAGAGTCCCACCGCCCGGTACTCCCCCAATTTGACTTCGACTAATTGTCCCATAATCTTTGCCTCATCAAACTCAATGCCATTTTCGCATTGAGGTTTTCATCAATCAGAGATTTGACCCGCACGATTTGGACCTTTAAGGCCTGTAAATCCTCCATGGTGCGGCCAGCCATCATTTGCAACTCCTCCGGCCGCCGGGCCAGACCCACCGCCCCGGCTCCCGCTTTTACCAGCAGTGCATCTTTTAAAAAGCTATACAAAACCCGCATGGCCTGCGCCGCCTGTTTTCGATCTAAACTCAGTTCCTTCAAATATTCGTCATTCCCTCCGCGGGACAGCAAGGCGTCCAGGATTTTATCCTTATCGTCGGGCAATGCATCATCCGCACTAAAAAAACGCACCGTATGGCAGCGGGACTTGATCGTATCCAGGCACGCGTCGGGCAAGCCCGTGGTCAGGATGATCAAGGTGTGGGGCGGCGGTTCTTCCAAGGTTTTTAGCAAAGCGTTGGCCGCTTCCGTGGTCAGCCGCTGGGCATCCTTAATAATAAAAACTTTCATGGCCGCTTCATAGGCCCGTAGTCCTGCCCGTCCCAACATCTGGCGGACACTATCGATCTTGATGGACTCCTCGTCGATACTACCGATCATATGAACATCCGGATGATTGGCGGAAGCAATTTTGCGGCAGCTGGGACAATTCCCGCATGGCCGATCATCCTGCAGGCAATTGACCATTTGGGCCACGCTCAAAGCCGTGGCCATCTTCCCAGACCCGGCCGGGCCCAAAAAAAGATAGGCATGGGCCAGACGCTGTGTTTTTAAAAGGCGTTTAAAACGTTCGCAGGATTTTTGGTCCGGCTGCACGCTCATAAGATTTGATCCACCCATGTGTTCACTTGTTCAGAAATATCTTCCTTACTGCCGCCGGCATCGATGATCTTGATCCGCTGCGGGTGCTGTTTTGCCAATGCCAAATATCCTTGCCGCACCTTCTCGTGATAATCGATCGACCGCAACTCAATGCGGTCCTTGCTGGTCCCGGTCCTGGCCAGCCCTTTTCGCGCATCAATATCGAAGAGTACTGTCAAATCGGGCTGCACTCCCCGGGTGGCATATTGTCCGATGTTTAAAATGGTTTTGACATCCACGCCATTGCCGTAACCCTGATAGGCTACGGTGGAGTCCAAAAAACGGTCGCACAAAACAATCTTGCCGGCCTCCAGCGCCGGAATCAACACTTCCTTGACCAGCTGAGCCCGGGCCGCCATATACAACAGGGTTTCGCACTCGTCACCCATTTTAGCATTGCCCACGTCCAGCAGCAAGGCGCGGATGCTTTCGGAAATCTTGACGCCGCCCGGCTCGCGCAGCAGCAGCACCGGCAAATTGCGCTGCTTCAAATGCTCCGCCAGCATGGCCGCCTGGGTGCTTTTGCCAGAGCCTTCGGAACCTTCAAACGTTATAAACTTGCCGGTCATATATGATAGGAACAGTTATTATATGCGGCATGGGACATTTCCGCCGTTTGCTTTTTGTCTACGTCTCGAAAATTTTAAGGCGACTGTGGGCCGCTCATCTACGACACCGGTTCAGAAACCCAGGCCCGAAGGGGGCGGAAAAAGACCACCGGAGCCGTAAATGTTTCCAAAGCCCTTTATATCCACCTCCAAGTTTGGCCAGATTTGGTATCTTCGACAGCGATGCCCTTGCCTCTTAGTTCTTCCCTTATCTTATCAGAAAGCTGGAAGTCTTTCGCCTGCTTCGCTGCCAAACGCCGATCGAGCAGACCTTGAAGCTCAGACGTCAACTCTTGCGTTTTTTCCTTAAGAAATAACCCAAAAATATTGCGGCCCAAATTCTCTAACACATCGACGGCATGATAAATCACCCCCAAGTAAGCGCTGTCATCGGTATTTTGGTCGATGAACAGATTAGTGTCGTTGATCAAACTAAACAAGGCCGCCAGGGCTTTGGGGGTATTGAAATCATCGTCCATGGCCGCCGTAAATTCATTCTTATATTTGGTGATAAAACCGGCCTGCACCGGTTCCAGGTCCTTGTTTTGCAACAATTGCGCTGCGCGGTAAAATAACACATCGAATTTGGCCAAGGCCTTGCGGGCCTCCAGGATTTTGTCTTCGGTAAAATCGATCGGGCTGCTGTAATGCGAAAATAAAAAAAACATCTTGAGCTCATCGGCGGGGTATTTGGACAGCGCCTGCTGGATGGTGATAAAGTTGCCTGATGATTTTGACATTTTCTGGCCGTTGATGGTCAAGAGACCGTGGTGGATCCAGTATTTCGCAAACGGCTTTCCAGTTAAGGCCTCGGATTGGGCAATTTCATTTTCGTGATGCGGAAAAATTAAATCCCGGCCGCCAGCGTGAATGTCTAAGGTCTGGGTGCGCAGATGCTTCATGCTCATGCAGGAGCATTCGATGTGCCAGCCTGGCCGGCCGCCGCCCCAAGGGCTTTCCCAGGTGGGCTCCCCCGGCTTGGACGATTTCCATAAGGCAAAATCTAGCGGATCTTTTTTGCGGGAATCCTTGTCGATACGCACCGCCTCCTGCATCTGATCTATGCCTTGCCCGGAAAGCTTGCCGTAATCCTTGAAGGCGCGCACGTCAAAATACACGTCTGCATCGGAGGCATAGGCATACCCTTTGTCGATCAGAGCCTGGATGTGCGTGACCATGTCGGCAATATCATCGGTGGCTCTGGGCTCGACATCAGCCGGGGCCACGTCTAACCGTTTTAAATCCTCGTGGTAGAGACGGATTTGCTCTTCGCTGAGGTCTTTGCTGCTGCGGCCGGTTTCCTGGGCCCGGGCAATGATCTTGTCATCCACGTCAGTGATGTTGCGCACAAATTGGAGATCATAACCCCGGCATTTCAAATACCGACGCACCACATCAAACACATACAAACTGCGGCCATGCCCAATGTGGCAGCGATCATACACGGTGACACCGCACGTGTACATCTTGACAGTCTTGCCTTGCAGAGGAACAAATTCCTCTTTCTTTTTTGATAAAGAATTGTAAATAAAGAGAGGCATAAAACTTCCTGTTTAGGAAGTCTCGGCAAGACAAACAAAACGGGGTATTTTTGCCGCTGGCTTCAGTTTACGTCTCGAAAATTTTACAGTAGAATTTTTTATATTAATTTTCTCGACGTAAATCTTCGCCAACATTGGCAGCGAAGCAGCCCCCCGTAGGGGGCAAAAAACCCCTTATTGTTTTGCTTGTCATACCGAGACTTCCTTAAATATCAAAAGTACCATTGCCACTGTGATCCTGAATGCCGGCTTTATTTTCCAAAGTTTGTATCCGCTTAAGCAATCTGGACATGTTTTCCATCACCGGGTCGTGGACGTGGGTGTGGTCAAGTGCCATGTCGATTTTGTGGCCTTCCTGCCTGGTGATGCGGCCGGGAATGCCGACGACGGTGGAATTGGGCGGCACATCCTTGATCACCACCGCGTTGGCGCCGATATAGGAATTGTCCCCGATGGCGATGTTGCCTAAGATTTTGGCGCCGGTGCCGACCACCACATTATTGCCCACGGTCGGGTGCCGTTTACCACTTTCTTTACCCGTGCCCCCTAAGGTCACCCCCTGGTACAACAGCACATTGTCCCCGATCACGGTGGTCTCGCCGATGACGACTCCCATGCCGTGGTCGATGAATAAATTTTTTCCAATGATGGCGCCGGGATGGATTTCAATGCCGGTGCCAAAACGGGCGGACTGGGAAAGCCACCGCGGGATGAGCGGCAACTTCCACTGCCAGAACTTGTGGGCAATGCGGTAGATGACGAGCGCGTGCAATCCCGGATATAACAGCAGCACCTCCAGGGCGTTTTTAGCCGCGGGGTCACGTTCTTTGACCGCTTTGATATCATCGGTAAAGAGGATATAAATCACCCAAAACATGATGATCAGCGCAAAAAGATATTCCATAACTTACCCCTTTGTTAAAGCCACGACCGCATACGCGGCCATGCCTTTTTGGGCACCGATGAGTCCCAGCCCCTCGTTGGTGCCTGCCTTGATATTTACCTGGGTCTCATCCACGGCCAGTTCAAAAGCAATGTGAAACCGCATTTTTGGTTTGTAGTCCTGCAGTTTGGGCTGCTCGGCCAAGATCATCACGTCCACATTGGCCACTTTATAACCGACGTCATTGACTTTTTGATTGGTGGTTTTCAAAAGCAGGGACGATGACATGTTCTTGTACTTGGGGTCGGTGTTGGGATAATGCTCACCTATGTCCCCCAAACCCGCTGCCCCCAGCAAAGCGTCGCATATCGCATGCAACACCACATCCGCATCCGAATGGCCGTCGAGGCCATGCGTGTGCGGCACTTCCACGCCGCCCAACATCAATGTACGGCCTTTGACCAAGCAATGCACATCATATCCAATGCCGACGCGTACGCTCATGCGATTTCCTTTGCGATGCACAGATCTTCCGGGGTGGTGATTTTGATATTGCGATAGTCGCCCATCACCACTTTCACCTTGGTCCCCAGGCGTTCAACCAGCATGGCATCGTCGGTGGCGTCGCCGCCCTTGCGCTGGTGGGCCCGCACTAAGAGATTTGCCTCAAATCCCTGGGGAGTCTGCGCCTCCCACAGGTAAGACCGCTTCGGGGTGTGCTTGATCCAACCTTTAGCGTCGACTTCCTTGACCGTGGCCTTGACCGGCACGGCCACAATCGCAGCCTTATGCCGCCGCACAGCGGCGATCAAACGCAACACCAACGCTTGGCTAATCAAAGGCCTGGCCGCATCATGCACCAAAACCATGGCGGTCTTTGAATCCAAAGCCAACAAGCCGCATTTGACCGAATCGGCCCGGGTTTTTCCACCCGGGACAATGGCGCGGATTTTTTTAAACCGGCTGTGCAGCGACTCAAAACGGCGTAAATCTTCTTTGCGGCCGACGACAATAATATCATGAATGGAGGGAATGTGTTCAAAAATGTGGAGGCTGTGGTGGATGAGGGGCCAATTTTTAAGCATGGCCAGGGCCTTCGGGGTCTTTGACTTAAACCGCATCCCGGACCCCGCGGCGACGATAATGACCGCAATTTGCTGTGCACGCATGCGAATGCCTGGCCTAGGTAGGAGAAGTCAATTTGGCAAAAATCATGCGGCCGGCCTGCGTCTGCAGGGCCGAGGTGATAGACACCATCACGCTCTGTCCAATGGCGCGTTTGCCGTCGCTAACGACCACCATGGTGCCGTCCTCGAGGTAACCCACCGCCTGGTTGGCCTCTTTGCCTTCCTTGAGCAAGCGCACTTCGATTTCCTCGCCGGTAAAGACCATGGGTTTAACCGCATTGACCAAATCATTGATGTTTAAGACTTCAATGCCTTGGATGGACGCCATACGGCTGAGATTAAAATCGGTGGTGCAGACCCGCCCTTCCATCAAGCGGGCCAGCTTCACCAGTTTTAAATCCACCGGATCCGGCCCAGTCAAATTGTCTTCATGGATGCGCACGTCCGCGGCGGAGTCTTTCTGCATGTTTTTGAGCAACTCGAGGCCCCGGCGGCCGCGCTGATGTTTGGTGTCGTCGCTCGAGTCGGCTAAGGTCTGCAATTCATGCAGGACAAAACGCGGCACCACCAGGCGCCCTCCTAAAAAACCGGACTTAAAAATGTCGGCGATGCGGCCGTCGATGATGGCGCTGGTGTCTAGCAGCACCACGCCCTCTTTGAGGTCCTGGCGCTTAAACCGCACGTAAGGAATGATCAAATTAAATTCATCTTTGCCGCGCAAGGCCATCACCGCGCCGAGGTAGGAAAACACCAAGGTCAGGACCACCCGCAGGATAGGTTTGACCACATCTCCCAACGGCAATAGCGAAAGGATGTCCGACACCAGGTTGGCCATAAAAATCCCCAGCAACAAACCGAACACCATGCTGGAAAGCCCCCGCACCGACACCTGGCGCAGGGTGAGTTCTATCAAGATGAGCAGCGCCGCCCCGCCGATGCCTAGAAAAACCCCAACCGGAGCATGCTCGTTAATGGCCCCGATCTGATAACCCACAACCCCGCTGATGATCAAAAAAAACACGCGGACGAATAATAACGTCATTGGCTTACCTTTCGTTTATAGTTTATCCAGTGCTTCCCGAAGGGTCATCACGGGTATCAATTTCAAACGGTTCGGCTTGATGTCGGTCTTGCCTTTTAAACTGTTGGCGGGAATGAGGCAGCGGGTAAACCCCATGCGCTCGGCCTCATTGATGCGCACGGCGGCCTGTGACACGCTGCGGATCTCCGCCGAGAGCCCCACTTCTCCGAGGATCACGGTGTCCTGCGGAACCGCTTTGTCCAACAGCGCCGAGGCAATGGCAATGGCCACGGCCAAATCCGCCGCTGGGTCTTCCACCCGCATACCGCCCACCACATTCAAAAAAATGTCCTTGTCCCCCAAGTGTAATCCCATGCGCTTCTCCAGCACCGCCACCAAAAGGGCCAGCCGGTTGGCATCAAAGCCCTGGGCTTTTTGGCGCACCATGCCGAAGGCGGAACGGCTGACCAACCCCTGGATCTCCACCAAGAAGGGCCTGGTCCCCTCCAAAATGGGAACGACCACCGAGCCGCTGGCATCGAGCGGCCGCTCCGACAAGAAAATCTCCGACGGATTGCTGACTTCCTGCAGTCCCGCCGAGGTCATTTCAAACACACCAATTTCATTGGTGGAACCAAAACGATTTTTGGTGGCCCTCAGCACCCGGTAGGACGAGTAGCGCTCGCCTTCAAAATACAAGACTGTGTCCACCATGTGCTCCAGCACCCGCGGCCCTGCCAGCATGCCTTCCTTGGTCACATGCCCGACGAAAAACAAGGCGAAACCCCGCTGTTTGGCCAAATGGGTCAAAATGGCGCCGGATTCGCGGACCTGGGCCACACTCCCGGGGCTGGAAGAAATTTCCGGGACATACACCACTTGGATTGAATCAATGATGACCACTTGGGGATTGAGTTCCTGAATGAGCGAGGTGATGGCGGTCAGGTCGACCGCATTGACCACCAGAAAATTTTTTCCGGAAGATTTGGCCACCCGGTCGGCCCGCATCTTGGCCTGTTTGATTGACTCCTCGCCGCTGATGTACAAAACCTTTAAGCCCGTACGGGCCAGCGCGCAGCCGGTCTGCATGACCATGGTGGATTTGCCGATGCCGGGGTCGCCGCCGATTAAGGTCACACTGCCAGGCACCACACCCCCCCCCATGACGCGGTCAAATTCTAAAATGTCGGTCAAGAACCGTTTTTCGCTTTTGGTCTCCACTTCGTCGAGCAGCAGCACCGGGCTTGACGCGGCCTCCATCAGTTGCACGCGCACGGCAGACGCCGATGGCCTGATGTTGGTCTGCTCTTCAACGTAGGAGTTCCAGCTTTCGCAGTTGGGGCATTTGCCGATCCAGCGCGGAGACTGGCTGCCGCAATTTTGGCAAACAAAAATGAGTTTAGATTTGAGCTTCATTTCTTCGGACGGTACAGGAGTTTCCAGGGATTGGATTTAAGGTCCAGGGTAAGCTCTTCCAAGTTTTTGTACACGGCCTCATCGGTCAACAATTTCCCGACTGTACCCTGACCTTTGTTCATTTTTGCCATCAGTTCGTGGAGGTTGGACAGCGCGCCTTCCAAAGATTCGGAATTTTTCTGCGTCAATATGGAACTGTTTACGCGGTCCATCGTCACTTCGAGCTTATCAGCCAGATTATTGACATGCTCCGTCACCTTTTCCACCGGGATGGGGTCTTTGCCAACCACCAAACTGTTTTCCGTTAAATATTCGGCGGACTGGCCGGGGATGATTTCCACATATTTCTCACCCAACAGGCCCAGTTGGTTGATGGTCACCTGAGAGTCCGCCGGGATCTGTACGTCTTGCCGGATCCAGAGCCCCACCCGCACTTTGGTTTTTTTTGCATCCGCCTCATCTGTGAAAACCTCCAGACGTTTGACAATCCCCGCATCAACGCCGGCAAGACGGACCGGCGCGGCATCTTTAAGGCCGTTGGCAAAATTAAATACCACCTGCATGGGACGGCCTTTGTCCATGAACGAAAAATCACTGATGGAAAAAATAAAGTAACACAGCACCACCAGGGCCAGCAAAACAAAGCTGCCGACCTTCAATTCCAAATGGCTTTCTCGAGACATGGACTCCTCCCTTAACGTGGTACATAGAATTATTGGCTGGGTCGCCCATAATGCTATGTAAATTCACCCATTGACTTGACGTTCGCTTTCACAAATATATGGCTCGACCCGCCCCTAGGGTGCCTGCCGCAATATATTTGTCAAAAAAAGCGCCGTACGTCAAGGGTTCATTTAACGTGCCCAAAAACGAGGTTCTCGTCTTCCGTGATGGGGCCTTCGTGCAGGCCGTTGATGAATTGCGACACCACGGGATGCTGGGTATTGCGAATCTCCTCCGGTTTACCGTCGGCAATGACCTGGCCGCGGTAAAACATGGCAATCGAATCGGCGATTTGGTACGCGGAATTCATGTCATGCGTGACCACAATGGAGGTGACTTTAAGTTTGTCGCGCAACTCGATGATCAGGTTGTTGATGGCCGCCGCCGTAATGGGGTCCACCTCGCTGGTTGGCTCGTCGTACAAAATGATTTGCGGCTCCATGCACAAGACCCTGGCCAGGCTGACGCGTTTGCGCATGCCACCCGAGAGCTGAGACGGCATCAGCGTTTCGACGTCTTTGAGGCCGACCATTCCAAGGGCATCGCGCACCCGTTCCCGCACGGTCTTGGGGTCCAGGCTCATGAATTCATCGAGCACAAAGCCCACGTTCTCGCCGACGCTCATGGAGTCGAACAAGGCGCCGCCTTGGAACACCATGCCGATTTCCATGCGCAGCTTATTGTATTCCCGGTCGCTTAAGCCGGTCACTTCCACGCCGTTGATTTTGATGGAGCCACTCTCCGGCCGGACCAGACCCACAATGCTCTTTAAGAGCACGCTCTTACCAACACCAGAACGGCCAATGACCGCCTTGGTCTCGCCCCGCCGGACGGTGAGACTCAAATTGTTAAGGATCATCGATGCGCCGAAAGCCTTATAGAGATTGTGTATTTCGATCATAGCTTTAATTGGTTAATTGGTGTTAATTGGGGACACATACCGTAACCCAATTTCCAGCTGGAAATTGGGTTACGGTATGTGTCCCCCCTTTAAATGTCCCCCCTTTAAACATTTAGCAAAAAATAAAACACAAATGTAATCAGGCAATCGGTCATGATGATCAAAATGAACGAACGCACCACGGCGGTGGTGGTGGCTTTGCCGACGCCCTCGGCCCCGCCCCGCACCGTCAAACCATGGTGGCAGCCGACAATCGCGATGATCATCCCGAAAAAAACCGTCTTGATCAGGCCGGTAAAAATGTCTTTGAGGGTCAAGGCCTTGAAGGTCATGTTCCAGAACATTTCATGCCCCACATGCAGCTTCAGCACGCAAATCAAGTACCCACCCCAGATACCAACGAGGTCCGAGAGCATTGCCAGAACCGGCAACATCAGCACCAACCCCAAAAACCGCGGCACCACCAAATATTTGACCGGATTAACGGCAAATGCTTTGAGCGCATCGACCTGTTCCGTCACCACCATGGAGCCGATCTCAGCCGCTATGCCGGCCCCGATGCGGCCGGCCACGATCAGGGCCGTTAACACCGGCGCGAGTTCCCGGGTGAGGGCCACGGCGATGATGTTGGGGATGTACATTTCCGCTGAAAGCTGCACCATTTGATAGGCCATCTGCAAAGCGATGATCATGCCCACAAAAAAGGCCACCAGCGTCGAAATAATGAAACTTCCCGGCCCAATGCGTGAGGCCTGGATCAAGGCCCGTATGCCTTTAAAAGGAGGGGTCACCGACCAGACCAGCGTCTGGCTCCACAGGATGGAGAGTTGTCCTAGGTAACGGACCCACTCGATCGCAAAGTTCCCGGTTTTAGCAACGAGTGCGAACATGATGGATTATGATGTCTCGAACGTCAAAGCCTCCTCATTTTTGCGGACCACGTTGACTTTACTGCCTTCTTTAAAGTGGCCGGAGATGATTTCCTCGGACAGCGTGTCTTCAATGTACCGTTGGATCACGCGCTTAAGCGGTCGGGCCCCGTACAGCGGGTCATACCCTTTTTCGATTAAGAAATCCAGCGCTTGCTGGGTCAAGGTGATTTCTATCCCTCGGTCCTTGAGGCGCTGCACGACCTTGTTGATTTCCAGGCCCACGATGACCTGCAAATTCTCCTTGGTCAATGGCCTAAATACAATGATATCGTCGATGCGGTTTAGGAATTCCGGTTTGAAGGCTTTTTTGACTTCACCGAGCAAGCGTTCTTTCAGGGAATTGTAAGAGGTATCTTCCTTCTCGGCCATGAACCCCAACGCGGCCGAACGCACCGTCTCTGCTCCCACATTGGACGTCATGATGATGATGGTGTTGCGGAAATCCACCCGTCGACCGAGACTGTCGGTCAGCTGACCGTCTTCAAAGACCTGCAGCAGCAGGTTAAAGACGTCCGGATGGGCTTTCTCGATTTCATCAAGGAGGATGACGGAATAGGGACGACGGCGCACTTTTTCAGTCAACTGCCCGCCCTCTTCGTAACCCACATAGCCCGGCGGCGCTCCGATCAAACGCGAGACATTGAATTTATCCATATATTCCGACATGTCGATCTGGATCAAGGCGTTCTCGTCGCCGAACATGAACTCGGAGAGGATGCGGGCTAGCAAAGTCTTGCCCACGCCGGTGGGACCTAGGAAAATAAAAGACCCAATCGGCCGGCGGGGATTCTTGATCCCTGCCCGTGAACGTCGCACCGCCCGGGCAATGGCCTGGATGGCTTCCTTTTGTCCGATGACGGCCTTTTCCATCTGATCTTCCATTTTCAGCAGGCGTTCACTTTCCTTTTCCTCTAAGCGGATGAGGGGAATTTTTGTCCACTGCGAGACCACCCGCGCAATATCGTCATCGGTGATGGTCAACGACACGTCGTCGCGCTTCTGCATCCACTCGCTGCGGCGGCGCTCTAACTCATCGCGGACTTCCCGTTCCTGGTCGCGCATTTTGGCGGCGCGTTCAAAATCCTGGATCTTAATGTATGATTCTTTTTCCTTCTTTAACTGCTCGATTTTCTCTTCCAGCTCTTTGATGTCGGGCGGCACCACCATGGCCTGCAAACGGGCCCGGGCCCCGGCCTCATCTAGAATGTCGACGGCCTTGTCCGGCAAGAAGCGGTTGGAAATGTAGCGGTCGGAAAGACGGGCCGCAGCCTCCAGGGACTCATCGGAAAATTTGACCCGATGGTGCGCTTCATACTTGTCGCGCAAGCCCTTCAAAATCAGGATGGTCTCATCCACCGACGGCGGTTCCACAATGATGGTTTGGAAGCGGCGTTCCAGGGCCGCGTCCTTTTCAATATTCTTGCGGTATTCATACAGAGTGGTGGCACCGATGCATTGAATTTCTCCACGGGCCAAGGCCGGTTTCAAAATATTAGCAGCGTCAATGGCGCCTTCCGCGGCCCCAGCCCCCAC
>JAKFXC010000064.1 GCA_021731625.1 Candidatus Omnitrophota bacterium | reverse complement strand
AACCGCGACTTCGGCTGGCTGGGGCGCTTCGACCGGGGCTGGTTGGGGCGCACTTTGATGAAGCTTGACCGAGACAATGCGCGAAATACCCCTCTCCGGCATGGTCACGCCGTAGAGGACATCCGCACCTTCCATGGTCCGCTTATTGTGGGTAATGACGATGAATTGGGCGATCTTGGCAAATTCCTTGAGCAAATGGACAAAACGCCCGACATTGCTTTCATCCAGGGCTGCGTCGATTTCGTCCAGCACGCAGAAAGGACTGGGATTGACTTTAAAGACCCCAAAAATAAGGGCAATCGCGGTCAAGGTCTTCTCCCCGCCGGAGAGAAGCGAAATGTGCTGCGGTTTCTTTCCCGGCGGCCGGGCCACAATGTCGATGCCGGATTCCAAGGCATTTTCAGGGTCTAAAATAATCAGTTGGGCCTCGCCTCCGCCAAACAGCATCCGGAAATAAATCTGGAACTCTTCATTGACCTTGGTGAAGGTGTCGGTGAACATTTGGCGGGTGGTGCGGTTGATTTTTTGGATCGTTTGCATCAACGCTTCGCGGGCGGTGAGTAAATCGCTTTGCTGTTTGGTCAAGAATTCAAACCGCTGTTTTAACTCTTCAAATTCCTCGATGGCCACCAGGTTGACGGCCCCATAGGATTCGCAGCGTTTCTTCAGACGCTCAATTTCCACAGCTAATTCTTCGTAATTGACTTCCGGCGGTGGAGTTGGACTGGACGCCTCATGCGCCGACCCGGCTGCCGCCCCTTCCGCGATCATGGCCAGTGCCTCGTCCTCGGCGAGGGCTTCCGACGCGGCAGCAGTAAGCTCCGGCGGAGGCAAACTGTCCAACTCAATTTTATAGGCCTGCAGGAAGCGGTCTTTGAGGGAACGCTGATGGAATTGGATTTCCTGCCGGCGCATATCATGGTTATGGCCTTTGGTTTTGACGGCGATGATTTCATCTTCGACAGCCCGGGTTTGATGGCGCAAACTGCTCACCTGGGCGGACATTTCGCTTTTGCGGGCAACGGCTTCTTCCAGCTGGGCGGCAATTTCCTTCGACGTAGTCTGCAAATCGCCGATCAACGTACTTAAACGGGCATTATCCTCCGCTAACGCAATTTGTTTTGCTTGCAATTCTTTGATTTGCCCTTCGAAGCGGGTGATGTCGGCCAAATCTCGGTCCAGGCCCTGCGTGTACACGGCGATATTTTCTTCCAGGCCTTTGTTTTTTCCGGCGGTGGATTGAACCTCGGCTTCCAGCTGCACAATGGCGACGTTCATTTCCTCCCGGGCCTTGTGTTTGGCGGCGATGGTGTCCTGTTTGGCTTTGACATCGGCCTGGGCCCGGCGGATCTGGCCGGCAATGCCGTTTAAGGTCTCATTGCATTGATGTTCCTGCAGCTTGACGGAGGCCAAATCAGATTCGACCTGTCCAAATTCGGTGTTGATCATGTCCAGTTCGCCGACGATCTTGCCGGTCTCCAGCTCAATGTCGTTCTTTTGGGATTCCAGCACCGAAAGCTTCTTCTCCAAATCCTGGATTTGCTTCAAGACCGCGTCCACTTGCTCTTGCTCGGCCCGTTGCTGGGCTTCCAAAACATCCCTCTCGCCGATCGCCTGGACAATCTGGATTTCCAGGGAGCTGATGCGTTCATCCATGTGCGCCAGATCAAGTTCGATGTATTTGGTCTCATAAATGATTTCAAAGCTGGGCCCGGCGCCCTCGACCCCGGGGATTTCGTGGATGGCCTTAATTTTTCCGATGATCCCGGTTTGTTTCTCCGACGGCCGCACGGGGCTGATAAACCTGCCTTCGACCACCGGGTCCGGGCTGTGCTGATACTGGACCTGCATCTTGGCGATGAAGTCTTTTTGCGAAATCAGGAAGACCTTGCTTTTTTCCAGCTCATCAATGGCGTTGTCCTGGGCCGCGGTCTTTACGCGCCTCTCTTCCAGTGCTTGGCGACGAACATCTAAATCGGTCCACGCCGTCTGGGTGGCGGCATTGGTATTTGCGATGGCGCCATTGACGCCCTCAAATTTTAACTGCACCTGGGTCTTCTCGCCGGCGATTTTGCTGTTGTCCTGTTCCAGGCGGCTGCGGCGGGCCAAAAGTTCCATGTTGCGTTTGAGTAAATCGGTCAGCTGGTTTTTGATCCGGACTTCCTGGGCATTTAACGCAAATTGTTCTTTGCCGTAGGTCTGAATGGATTGTTGGGCCGCGTCGATGGAATGCACCAGCACGCCCAGCTCTTCACGTTTGCGCAAGAGTTCTGCCTGAAGCCGGCGTAAGATTTCCTCGATGCCGGCCAGGGCCGCCTTGATTTCCTCAATCTTGGCCTGATTGGATTTGCAGCGCTGCAGGGCGGCGGCTTTGTCCTGTTCCTGCTGGGTCCCGGTCGCTTCATTGGCAGCCAAACGCTCCTCATTAAAAGCAATTTGCCGCGTATGGCTGTCAATGTCGTTTTCCAGACGCATTTGTTTGGCTTTGATGGCATTGATTTCTTCGTCCAGCGCTTCGATCAAGGCAGTCTCATCTTCCAGACGGCGGTTGTGCTGATAAAGCTGATTGCTTAATTCGGTTTCCCTGCTCTGCAACCCTGCGGCCACGGCATCAAGTGCGCTTAAGTCGGCGCTAAAGCCAGCCAGCAAATGCTGGGCCTGCACGAGTTCAAAATTTTTAAGTTGCTCAAATTCTTCCTTATATTTTTGGGCCTTCTTGGCCTGGCGCTCGATAGTGGCGATCTGGCGTTTGACCTCCACCACAATGTCATTGATGCGCAATAGGTTATCTTCGGTCTCTTTAAGTTTGCTTAAGGCTTCCTTCTTTTTGGCTTTGTATTTGGTGATGCCGGCGGCCTCATCGAAAATCTGGCGGCGTTCTTCCGGTTTAGCGGAGACGACCAAGTCGACTTTGCCTTGCTGGATGAGCGAATAGGCCTCGGCGCCGATGCCGGTGCCTAAGAAAAGCTCCACAATGTCTCGTAGACGGCAGGTATTCTTATTAAGCAAATATTCGCTCTCCCCGGAGCGGAACAGCCGGCGGGTGACCACCACCTCATCATATTCGATGGGCAAGACTTTGCTTTCATTGGAGAATACGAGGCTGACTTCGGCGAAGCCTAAGCCAGGACGCTGGTCGGTGCCATTGAAAATGACATCTTCCATGTGCGTGCCGCGCAGGTCCTTGGCGCTTTGCTCGCCCAAGACCCAGCGGACCGCATCGAAGATGTTGCTTTTGCCGCAGCCGTTGGGGCCCACGACGGCAGTGATGCCCGGCTGGAATTCCAAAACGGTTTTGTCGGCGAAAGACTTAAAACCAAAGACTTCTAGCCGTTTAAAATACATGTACTCAATTTAAGGAAAATTCGACGGGAAGTCAACCCAGAAGTGAGATTTTTTACAGACGGTGCAGAATTTTAAGATAAACGTCCCGGCGGCGGCCAATCTTAAGAATAATGACTTTGTGTCCGTCCACCCGGCATACGACACGGTAGTCACCGGCGCGCAATGTCCGGTACCCCTGCAAATTCTTTCGCAACGGCAATCCGTATGCAACAGGGTCTATTAACAGCCGTTGTTCAATGGCACGTTGGACAACATGCAGGATGTTTTTAGGTATGCGGGCTAGATCTTGCGGGATGTCGTGGTGGTAGCTCACGGCATACATAGTTATTTCCAGATTTCTTGATGGGACAAAGCCTTTTTGTGACTAAAGCTGGCGTCCCTTTTTTGGGCAGCCTTCGACCAATGAATATCTTCATAGGTCTCCAACGCTTCTTTAATGAGATCCCTGGCGGCCATAGACAAAGAAATCCCCTGGCGTTTGGCCCAGGAGAAAAATCCTGACCTCGATAAACGTTTACTTATGATTCCACCTGTTGACTTGGATCAGTTATTCGCTTGGCAGGCTTCCTTACGGCGTCAGGGGGGTAACAATCTATTGACCGTTCCCTTAGGGCGCATCAAGGCCAAATAACACTGGAAGGTTGGTGATCGAAACAATGCTCTGGATCTGAAATTCCAAGCCGTCAAACCCTTGCTTCTGGATACGCTCGGCCATGGCCTGGTCAAACCCCATGGCAACACCGGTGCCTTGCTTGCGGACATTCATTCGCATCTGGGCGCGGTCTAAATCGATACCGCCGGGGCCGGCCATGGCCTCGTCTGCATGCGCGGGCTCCGGTTTCGTGGGGGCCGCAAATACGTCGATCAACCTTTGCCGGTTTTCCGGCGTGTCTAAGAGACTCATAAATACCCCACCATAGTCTTCCTCCAGGGCATCGTAAATCTTGTAGGCGGTCAGGTGCGGCAGCAATTGCGGGGCATTTTGGTCCACGAATGACACCACCACGGGCAAATACTTCTCAGGAAGCTGCAAATTTTCCGCGCCCTGAAAAACCTCCGGTGCTCCCACCTTCTTCAGGTCATCGCGCATCCTGGTAAATTTTTCTCCCTCAAGAGAAAGCACGAGGGCCAGGACCATATTGTGGGCCTTGGCAAGCCACTTGGTCAAAGCAATTCTTCTATCCAATGTTTGCCCGGAAAATCTAGGAGCAAAACCTAATATGTTCGTTTCGTTTTTTTCAGACGTCGCGTCACGGACCATTTGTTCTTTGTCCGCTTGCTCAAATATGCCTCTGACTTTCTCCATCAGCAAATTTTCAGCTTCATCTTTGTCAGAAAAACTCTTCACAAAGCCATAGCCTTCTATTACCCCTGCATGGACATCCTTGGACGCCGACCGGATAATGACCGGAATATGCTGTAATCCACTTTCCTGTTTTATGCCATCGAGTAAAACCGTCGCATTAGCATCGGGCATGTCCCAATCCGTAATGACCATGTCGACCTGAGCGGATTTCAGGACAGCCAGGCCTTCAGCGCCGTTTCGGGCAAAGAGGACCTTGTGTCCTTCTATCCTCCCCAGCCATCGTCTCATGATCCTTTGGTGCGAGTCATCATCCTCCACCACGAGAATTGTCTTTTGGAACCCATGTTCGAGCACTTTCATGGCGCGGTCAAGCCGGTTTAACAATGGCCTCGATTGCGACACCACATTGCGGGGATCAGCAATTACGGATTCAACGTTGGAAAATTTGTGAAACTTTTCTTGATACATCGAAGTAAGGCCCGGAGAACCAAACCCATAAACGACCACCGGGACCTTAGGTAGTCCTTGGGCTTCCATTTCCTGCAAAAAACGCTCACTGGAATAGCCACCGGAAAAAACAGCCGCAATCGGACGTTGCTGCAATATTTCCAGGGCCTGCATGGCATTGGTGGTGTGGAAAACTTTATACGTTGGGACCAGCTTGTTCACAATTCCTCGCGTGCGGCTTTCATCGTCGTCGACAATCAATAACGGGAGCTTTGGCAGCGTGGGGGCCCTAAACACCCCGTCCTGAATTATCTTTAAAATATCAGCGGGACGATAACCTCTTCCGACCGCAGTTACATAATCCTCGTTGAAAGGAACACCTCTGAAGGCCTCCTGCTCGCTAAGGTGGGGGGATTCATTCAAAACGAAAAACGGCACTCGATAATTCCTTTCCTTATCCCAATAGAGTCGCAGTCCTCCGGCCTGAACCGAGGCCAAAACAAACGCAAATTGGGCCTCCCCTGTTCTGGCGATAATTTCTTTTGCCTTGAATATATTTTTAGCGGTCATCACGTGGTACTTCCCCCTCTTGCTCAACATCGAGCTAAAATATGACCGGGCTTTAGGTCGTGTATCCACAATCAGCGCGGTGCGGGGAGAATTGAGGCCTATATACATCGCTGCGTCCGTGCTCCCAGGACCTAGCTGCTCTCTGATTTTTTTTCTTAATGCTGTCGCGGGGGTATTAAGGTTAATAATCTCTGAGATATTCGGATGTTCTCTTCGTAGGAGCTCCAAATCTTGGCGTTCCGTCCTCACAATCACCGGTGTGAATCTTAAAGCCAGATCTTTGTCGATCTTTTTCAGCAATTCCAAAATATGCGTATCCTGCTTGTTTAAAGTAGCCATAATCAAAGCAACCCGCTGATCGGATTCCATGATTTGCCAAGCGTCCGACGCTGCGGAGACGGGAATGACATTGTAACCCGACCTGGTCCCTATTCTTTGCAATCTGGCTCTTTGCCGTTGATCACCCTCGATGACCACAATTGTCTTCGGCACGTTCATTTCCACGCCCTTGATTTTATTAAATACGTCCCCTTGTCCAAACCCCGGCTCTAAAAGAATCAAGTTGCTATCTTGATACAGTTTTCCTCCCTTATCTTGTCTATTTCCCGACTCCCCAACAATGACGACCAAAGGCCTTCTGTGTTCTTTTTCTAAATTCTCCAATATTGTTTCCGCTTGCCTTTTACTGTGGGCCGTGAGCAATTCCACATCTTCCAATTCCTTGCGTTCTATGGCTAGACGGATATGACTTTCTAGACTATCGCGGAAATCTTTTCTCATATCTATGAATACATAGACATTCCTCCTCGCCCTCGCCTGCTTGGGGGCAACCTGCTCCTGCGGCGGCGCGGTCACCGGACTCACCGGGCCCGTAACCAGGCTTAAGGGACCCCTCCGTTTGAAAATGACACGACCACCTCTTTCAATACGGACAATGCTGGCGGCGTCGATGTGCAAACCGCCGGAAAAATATTTCCTGGGTTGGGAAGCACCCGTGGAGCCGTCCTCCTTAATGTAATTAAACACGCCTTTTTTATACGCCTGCACGTAGCGCTCAAAAATCTTGGCCTTCTCCTGCGGGGACAGGGCATGGACCCCGGCCTTGACTCTACTTTGATTGCCGTACACTTTGGTCAACAGCGCGTCTTTGAGACTCATCTTGTACCAGCTGGCCAGGATCATGGAATAGTACATCTGGCGCAGCGACGCGAAGTTCGTTCCTGAGTTAACTTCCTTCTCGATGGCGGGAATGATCACTTCCTTGAGGGTTTGGGTGCTGATGGTAGAAGTGGTAGTCCCCTTCGGGGACATGGCGCTTTTATTGTTCTTATTGAGCGCCAACGCCAGGTAATCCTCTTCCACCATGACTTTCAAATGGGCGTCGACGATGTAGGCGGCGCCGTTGCGTTCAAAAATATCGGCCTTATCGGCCACAATCCAGACCTTGTTGAAGGTGTTGATAGGCAGCTCTGTGGCGCCATAAAGTTCTCTGGCGTGGGCGTGCACCTTGTCCCAAAATATTTTGCCCAATCCTCCCTCAGGGTAGATCAACGAGGCGGTCAATTGCTTGAGGATATAATCCTGGGCCAGCATGTCCTGGCCCATCTGGGTCTCACCCAGATTTGGGGCCATCATGCGGTTTTGTTCATAGGGCGACAGGTTGACCCAAAGGTCTTTCTCGGGGATGGTCATGGCGGCCAAAAAATATTTAATCAGTTTTTGGCTCTGCTCTTGAAAAGCGGCGTCGGTATTCTGCAAACCGCTGTCGCCGGAATCTACGATAAAATCAAATTGGAACGGATTTTGGGGATAGACGCGCAGGCCTTTGATGAGCACCGGCTCGAAGGACGGGCTTAAATGGACCATGGCGCCGGGTTCAGGCAGCGCAGCAGTCACGGAAAATCCAGGATTTGGAGCCACGATTAAACTGATGGCAATACATAAACAAAGGGCTTTTTTCGTCATGTGTTTAGCCAGCCAAAAAGAGATTCAAATCGATAAGGGGTTGAAATTTTATGATCACCGGCTGAAATCCCGGCTCACTCTGCAATTCCTGCAGCATGGCCGGATCAATCTTGAATTTGATTCCCCCCCCGTCGTTGTTGACTGTTAAATTTGCATTACCGGCCTTAAAATCAATGCCGCCGTCACGCGGGTCCACGCCCATGGCCTTGTCGAACCCATCGGCCGTGTCTCCCGCCAGCTGGACACCTTGCACCACACCAGTGGAGGTGTATTGCTGATAATTTTGCAACGCTGCCACAATGGTTTCTCTGACCTGCGGCTGTCCTGCCAAACGGCTGTGGATCAGACCTGGTTTCTTCTTCATACGAACAAGATGGGGGATCCATCCCAAGGTCAACTGATATCTTTCCGCGTACCCCCGAGATGATTTCGCCCTGGGATTTCCATGTTCATCGAAAGGACTATGTTCATCGCCGTCAAGGACAAAGGCCAAGTGCGCCGGAACGCGTGTAACTAAGTCCCGCACATTGTTCGGGTTAAAAAGTTGTGCCACAATTGCTTTTCTGGGGTCTTGTTCCGCTTTGATCTCATCCCAATGTTTGTTTTTGTCGTTTAGAAAACTAAAGTACCGCGAAATTTCTTCCATCGCCAGGATACCATAGGCCCCGGCATAGGGGACCCCAATCTCCACGTAGAGGGTTTTTGTGAGTTCCAATTCCGGATGCCTTAAGAACATCATTCTCCACACAAACCCCCCATGCGAATAGGCAATGAAGGCGGTCCCCTTGCCAAACGGATATTGGGATAAAATCTCCGCCAGTTGATCCGCCGTATGTTCTAACTTCGCCCCGCTATTGTGATAAAAAATGGCGATATTATACGGGTACGTCTGTGTCTTTGGCTCCCGCAAGTCCGAAAGATAGTCTTGATGGACGCCCAAACCGGGATCATCGAAACCATTGAGCATAACAACGGTGAGTTTTTTAGGATCATACCCATTGACGTAAATTGCGGTCATGTTATTGATTATCGTCAATAAACTCTCGTAATCCCTGTCTTTGATGCGCAATTTCTCAGCGAGAATCTTTAACCGCCATAGTTCCAGCTCTTCCATCCTCAAATACCGGATGATTTCACATAATTTAAAAAGGTCCTTGGACATCTCATAGGCCTGGCCCTCCTGGCCGGGCACGGCACTTATCCGACGGACCTCATTCATGCGCAGCTTGATCATGGCTTGCACGTATCTAAACACTTCCCCGACCACATCTGACTTGGAATACATATTTTTGACGCCCTTAAATCCCTCCAAAGGCGGCGATGTCTTTTTAAATAACACAACATCGGCAAGCGGGACCAGCGCTTCCTTGGCCATGACCTGCAACGCACTGAAGCGAAGGTCCTGCTTTGTCAGATTCTCATGATTATCAAAGAGCTTGCTGTAATCGAGCCCGAGGGTAACGTAGTGCTGCGCCGCGCCGGTGCCGCCAACCATTTTGACCGCCCCAACCACGCCGGCTGTGATTAAAATCCCCGTCCCCATCGATATCCAGCCTAATGTTTTTTTAAAGCTCATCGCGGCGTCTAATTGGAGCGGGATCCCGGAGAGCCGAACGCCCCCGGAAAAATATTTGCGCGGCAGCGTCTGTTTGCTCAGGGGGTCTGTTTCTTCCTTAATATAATTGTAGGCGCCTTTTTTAAATGCCTGCACATACCAGTCGTAAATCTTCTCTTTTTCTTGGGGATCGCCGTTATCCACGCCGGCGACTTTGTTTTGGTCGGCATATACCCGGGACAGAATGCTGTCTTTGACTTTTCTTTTGTACCAGTTGGCCAGGATCAAACTGTTATAGACCTGCCGCAATTGGGCAAAATTCTTGCCTTCGTTGATTTCTCTGGTGAGTTGCGGGATGACGATTTCACGCAGGAGGTCCTGGGTGGTCGCCGTGAGAGGATTCCCCTTTGCCGGTCGGCCGGCGGGACGGTTGAGGTGGGTCGCTACGTAGTCCTCTTCCAGCAGGACCTTTAAACTGCTTTCCTCGACGTACGCCGCTGTGGCGGAAGCCACTTCATGGACGACGGCCTTGTGGGGAACGATCCAGACTTTATGAAATGTATTGACCGGAATTCGGGTGGTGCCGAACTTGTTGGCCGCCTCTTCGTAAATACGCCGCCAAAATCTCTTGCCGATTTCGTCCTCGGGATAAATCAAACTGGCAGCGACTTGTTTAAGAAGATAATCTTGGGCCAATAATGCCATGCCCATGGCCGTCTGGCCAAAACCTTCCGGCACAATGCGGTCCTTCTCGTAGGGCGAGAGATTGACCCACAGGTCGTTTTCCGGGGTGGTAATCGACGCCAAAAAGAACTTGATCAGCTTGATGGATTCTGCTTTTAATTGCGCGTCGTCAACAGAAGTTTGCCCTTTGTCTAGAATGAAATCGAAGCGAAACGGATCGTCGGCGTGGACTTTGATTCCTTTGAGGATAGGGGGGTTAAAAGTGGCACTTAACTTAACCCGGTCTCCGGGCTTTGGAAGAATAAATTCCTGCGCCTGGGCCGCGGGCAGAGGTCCAAAGGCGTTGATTAGAAAGTTGCCAAGAATATACAGGGAAAGGGTTTTTTTCACAACAGGGTAAGTATGCCTGACATTTGGGGAAATTTCAAGCAAAGCTGCTTTTAAGGTTTTTAAGGTTACAGTGTCAAGGTGCCGATTGGGCTCCTTGAACAAGGATAACGTGTGCGGATTGACGGTTATGACGGGCAGCACGGACGAGGTAGGTTAGTCAATCTGGACCATATCTTTTTCTGGGATAGAAATCAATATCAGTTGCGCATAGCCCTTTTCTTGAGCTTCGCTCTAGACTATTTTAGGGTCAGTCCCTGCACTTATGGTGGCATTGTGTTCAATGTTGACAATGAGGGCGTTGGTGGATAGAAGGAGTTTAGGCATTCGAAGATAATTTCTGTTTGATGACCATCCCGAAAAACGGCAAATCATCGACCAAATATCGGCGCCACAACCTCCGGGGTTCCATCATTAACCGCCACAGCCATTCGAAGCCGATCTGTTGCATCCAGCGAGGGGCCCGTTTGACGATGCCGGCAATAAATTCAAAAGTCACGCCCACACTCATGCAAACGGGGATGTTAAGGACTTGATGGTATTTTTGGATCCAGCGCTCCTGCTTAGGGGCCCCGAGGCCAACCAAGACAATGTCAGGTTTGGCTTCTTTGATCATGCGGGCCATCTTTCCAAGTTCTTCTTCGTCGTTTTCAAAGCCAAAAGGCGGCGCATAAGTTCCGACGATGTTTAAGGCCGGTAACGTCCTCAACAATTGCGTCTTGGCTGCATCAGCCGCACCCGGCCTGCCTCCTAAAAAAAAAATCCGGTAGCCCTGGTCATTTGCCAGTTTACACACCAGCGGCACTAAATCAGAACCGGAGATCTTTTCCTTGAGCGGGGTGCCTAAAAATTTTGCCGCCCACAGCAGTGGCACTCCATCTGCCAAACACAATGCACCTTGACGGTAGTAAGGTCCTAAAAACTCTTGATCCCGATTGCAATGGATGATGACGTCGACGTTGGGATTGCTAATATAACAAGGTGTGCGTGCCGCAATAAGACGTTCAATGGTATCGAGGGTTTCCTGCGTAGTGACATTATCGATCAGCACATTACATATATTAATTTTCGAGAGCATGGGATGTTTACTTCGGGGCTGTTCAAGCGGAACCATACAGAGTGTTTGAATTCATGCTAAATACCCCCTACAAAAAAAGGATAGCATATAAGATATTTACCCACAAGGCATTTAGTCTTGCTTCTTAGTGAAAACAAAACCCATCGGCCCTTTTTTTAGGCGGGGGTTTTTGTAAGGAAGTAAGGCAGGCATTGGTCCGCGGGGGATACAGCGAACTTACCTGCCATCACGTCACTATCATTTCAAGCCTAGTCCAGGATAAAGCAGTGGGTCTAGTTGCTGCTCGCTGAGATATTCTCACAACCTTCCTTCGCAAAACATGCTCCCAAAAACCCCCCCGCCCAATAAGATAGACCGATAAAAAACCAAGGGGAGCTGATGAGATAGTGTTTAAAATGCGTCCAACCCGCCCGATAGATGCGGAACTTGATGCGTCCTAGTTTGACCAACAAAAAGCCCGGCAAAAACAGCGCCGGCCAAAGGCCCTGGTAATACCATTTCTTGTAGTACATACGTCGGTAAATAAGGATGTATTTGCCCAGCAGTTTTTGATTGGCTAAGCAACTCTGCCATGATTCCCGAAAGACATGAAAACACTTAGCCTGCGGAATAAACCACACCTTAGAAAATTCTTTAAGCGTCAAACATAAAATGACTTCTTCCGCGGCCCGGATATTTGGATACCCGCCGGCCAGTTCAAACAATCGCCGGGTGATAAACATATTGCAGGCCGGGACCAGGGGCATTGTCCTCTGTTCCCCAACGGCCAGCGACTCGTTGCATTGCAAATAGAACTGCGCCAGGGCGAGAAAATTTTTGCTCTGAAAATCCGGGATCGACACGGAGCCAGAACCCAGATAACATCCTGATTCATGGGCTTTGATGATTTCCTGCAGCCAGCTCTTATCCAAAATGACGTCGCTGTCGATGAAACAAAACAATTCGCCTTGGGCAAGTTTGGCCCCGGCATTGCGGCCCAAAGCCGGAGAGGTCTTAGTATTTAATAAATGCAATCGGATTTTTTCGTTTTTAAATTGATCGAGGGCCGCCCTGGTTTTCTGATCGTCGGAGGAATCAACGACAAGGATGTCCTTGATGCACTCAACAACAGACTGGTCCAGGATGCTCTGCAGCGTACGCTGGATCGTCAGATGAGAATTGTAAGATGGAATGATGAAGGATACGTTAAGCATGTTTAGAATTTCATCCTATAAACCGAGCCTGCATAACGCGACATATACAAAAAGCCGGATTCAGAGTCAAAGGCTATGGCCGCGGCGCCGGTGCCGGGCGGCAGATCGCCGGTCACATCGGTCCAGGTTTTGCCGGCGTTGCGGCTCAAATAGATTTTTTGAGGTGCGACATTGCCCCACCCGACCGTGCTAAGGGCCAGAAGGCCCGGCTTGCCTGGTGCGGAGGCGATCCCTTCAACCGATGAGGATCCTTCGTTTGAAAAACTACCGACCTTGTTCCAGCTCGCCCCTTGATCTTTGGAAGCGTACACGACCGGCGCACTGGCCGCTCCTCCGGCATACAAGGTCCCGTCGGTGCTCATATGCAAATCAAACACCCAGGTACTTTCCGAAAAGACTTTCTTCCAGGTCTTGCCCCGGTCGGTCGATTTGTACACCCTGCCTTTATCTCCGCACGCTGCCCAATACACAATGTTCGGGTTCTTAATATCCACCACAAGTCCGTTGTAGATGCGCAACGCCTCTGGCTGGCCCTCCGAACGTTGCCAAGAGTTACCCCCGTCATGAGAAATAAACAGCCCGCCGCCGTTGTCCCCATCGATTCCTAAATACAACATATTGGGATCCATCGGGTCCGCGGCCAGGGCCCGAGGATAGCCCTCTCCCCACATGGTGTTGCCCGACGGGCGTGCGGTTGGCAAACCCTGACGGACAACCTTAAATGATTTCCCGCCGTCAGAACTCACAATGACCTGGTTCGTCTGGTCCGCCCAGGGCGAGGATGCCGCAACGATGTTTTCCCCCCGCACCAGCACCCGCCAGACATGACCGTTGATGTCATGCTTGTATCCTGTTTTCGGAAATATCGACGTATACGACATCCCCCCGTCGTTGCTTTTTAAGAGCCCATCGTCCATGGTGGCCACATAGACTTGGCCCTGGCCCGCGATGGCAATGTCCGACCCGACCGTGTTGGGTGCCCCCCTGATCTTCTCATTCCAAATTGCTCCGGCATCGTCACTGCGCCACACGCCCCACCAATCGGTCAAAAATAAGGTTCCTGCTCTAAAGGGGTCCACTTTTAAAGACGTCATGCGCCGCATATTGACTGCCCAGCTCCTGGAAGGATCTCCTTTAATATCCGCATTAAATTGATCCTGAATCGGGACCCACATTTTCCCTTGGTCCTTGGTGACCAAAATGCCGCCATTATAGTTTTCCGTCCAACCGACGATGAGATGATCTTCCTTGGCATCGGCCAAAGCCAATCGAAAGATGATTCCTTGGGGGATCTTGGTGCTCTGACGCCAGGAGGCGCCGGCATCGTCGCTGATCCAAAGGGTGTGATGCCCGGCCGCGTAAATGGTCGATGCAGACTTGATAGAAAAAATAAAATCGGTAATTTTTTTGGGAGCTGCATCAAATACTTGCCAGGTCTTGGTTTTAAAATCATACCGCCTCATACCCTCATCACCGGCGACGTAGAGGGATTTATCCGCGGGAGAAAACGCCAGGCCGGTGATATGTGCTGACTGGCCGGAATTTAAGTCCGTCCATTTTTGGCCATAGTTAGTTGAACAAAGCACGACGCCTTGGATCGTCCCTACACAGACGCGGCGCGGGTTTTGGGGATCCACCGCAATCGCCCGGTAACTCTCCGGTCTGCTAAACGTGATGCGTTTCCCATAACGATCGGCCGGGTTCCATTTCTGGCCGGCGTTTAAAGAATAAAATACTCCTGTGGCAGCAGCAGCATAAAGAACATCGGAGTTAGTCGGCGCCACGGCAATTTGCGCCACATTCACGTTGGTCAAACCATTGGTGATAAACTGCCAGCCCTCTCCTAAGTTGTCACTCCGCCAAATGCCGGACACGTCTGAGGTCAAATACACACGGTCCTTAACCAGCGGATCGAATTCCACATTTGGATAGCACCCTCCGCCGTACCAGCCGGCAAATTCCCAGTGCGGCAGCGCCCCCTCGCCGCCAAACACCGGCGGGCTAAGCAAAACGACCAGCACAATCCACATCCATCGGTTCATACTGCCTCTTTCAGTGGGCAATGAAGAACACATCTCCGGGAGATTGATCCTCGGAAAGCACTTCCGTCAATCCTCCGTTTTGATACTTGAAACTCTTGTAGTTTAAGTCGTGCATAAAGCGGAAAACGTCCACCCGTGTCTGAGGGTTGACTTCGCAATACACCAGCGGCTTGTGCCCCTGTAAAATTTTAGCGGCTCCTTTAAGCACCAGCAGCTCAAAACTCTCGACGTCAATCTTAATGGCGGAAATGGAATCGCGATGGTCCAGCAATGGTTCCACATCATCCAGGCGTTTGAGCGGCACCTGGAAACGCAGTCCCTCCGCAGGATCAGACGCAGTGGCCACATGGCAATACGCATGCGCGCGGACATTGTCAGTGATCGGCATCACCATCTCCACAACACCCTCGGCATCGCCGACGGCACAGTGGTGGATCTGCACATTCTTTATTCTGAATAAATCAACGATCTTTTTTAAGGTTCTTTCGTTTTCCGGAATCGGCTCAAAAGAATGCACCCGAGCGCCAGGCAGCTGCGCAAAAAAGAACGTCTTATAACCAATGTTGGCGCCGACGTCGAGGATCACGCTATTTTTGGGGATGCGAGACAGCAGAAAGAAAAACTCACGTTCTTTGGGATTAAGCCGCAACGTCACAATGCGATACATGGCCGTACACAGAAGAAAATTCGGAAAACCTAGGGTCCCGATGAGCAATTTCTTAAAGAAATGTTTTGGTTTCATCGTTCCTTGCTGATGCCAGTGTTCCTCAAAAGTGCTTTATAAAACCCCGCCATCCAAAACAGCCCGCAAAAATACATGACCGGGATCAAGGCAATCGCCCACACGCGGCCGCCCCCGTCGCGATAGGCGATATTGCGGGCGTTGATGCGGGTAACTTTGGCCAAGGTGATCAAAGGAAGGCCCGCAAAGAACAGCAGCTTCTTGACAAAACTGGTCCTTGGCGCGTAACGGATAAAATAAAGATTATTTCCGCTGATAAATGCTTTCTTCAGCACTGCCATGCAAGCCGAATCGTGCACCTGATGCCCAAGCACGGACGGAATAAAATACAATTTTTTCCCCTCCCGGCTCATCCTCTCCGTCAGTTCGGTGTCCTGCATGCGGGGGATGTTCTTAAACCCTCCCACCTCCTTAAACACCTTGCTGTCGATGATCATCAACGCGGAACTCAGATTCTTGCGTAAAGACAACGGGTGTTTGGCCAACGACCCGTGATTGAAATAGTAATGTTCGATCAATCCGCATGGCATATGCGACTCTGGGGCCAATTCCAACGCGCCGCCAAAAATTTGGTAACCTTTGCCATAATAATCCCAAATTTGCGCGATGCCGTCGGATTTTAGCAGGACGTCGGCATCAACAAACACCAGCACCCGGCCGCGGGCCTTGTCCGCCCCAAGATTGCGCGCAATGCCCGGCAGGGACCTTTCTTTTAACTTGATGACTTTGACCTTGTCATGACCCTGCGCGATTTTCATGATGTCACTGTTGGGGCTGGAATCTACCACCAGGATTTCATAACTGACCGCCCCGCTCTGGCCCAGCAAGGCCTTTAAGCACAGCCGCAGCACGTCGTCGGAATTGTAAGAAGGAATGATGACGGAGATGTGGGGATTGTTCATGCCAAAGACTCTTCCAGCAGTGCGCGTTTCAACTGCGCAATTTTCTTGATATCAAACTCCGTTTCCACTTTGCGGCGGCCTTCCCTTATGCAGCGGCGGCGCAGGTCGGGGTCCCCTAGAAATTTGCTAACGGCAGCGGCAATGCTTTGTGCATCCTCGGGGACGCTCAGGAGTCCCGCCTGATCGGAAACGAGCTCCGGAATGCCGGAATATTCGGAGGCAATCACCGGGACCCCGCAGGCCATGGCCTCCATCAAGACCACGGGCAGCCCTTCCTTCACACCGTCCTTGGCCGTTATCGACGGGACGATGACGATGTCGTGTTCCTGAAAAGCCCGC
>JAKFXC010000073.1 GCA_021731625.1 Candidatus Omnitrophota bacterium | reverse complement strand
TTCAGTCATGCCCGGATAATAGGCGCCTTCGCTGATGGCTTCCAAAATTTTCTTTCTATACAGCACGGCACCGTCAGTGAAGGTCTTGCTGGTGCTGGGGATTGATTCTTTGTCATTGAGTAAACTTATCCTGTTGTCCGGTTTCCACGTAACAGCATTCTTACGGAAAAAATTTCCGTCGCTGTCGGCATAAATCTCACCTTTGGCAATTAGCGCGACGGTTACTTTATCGACGCCCACCTGACGGGCCATTTCCGCGATTTCAGCGATGGTGTAACGCTTGACGACGTTACCTTCCGTATCTCTGGTGAGATATCCTTCTGAGTCTTTTATAACGCGCAGTCCGTCGGCAGAAAGCCCTAAAGTATCTTGGGAAATCATTGTGCCGGTGTGTGGTCCTTGGCCTGCAATGGGTGTCGGAGCTCCAGTACTTGCCTTTTTCCCCCAATTGACCAAATCCTCCGCCGAGAACAGCGGCGAGTGTCTATAAATCCCCCATAGATTATCAATGGTGCTATTGCCGAAGGCCGCCGTGAGATGGTCGGGATTAATATAACCACCATTAGGGATCATGTGCCCTTGCCACAAGGCCAGCATTAAAGCATCGTTGCCTCCGGGAACTTGTCTGCGCAATTTCCCGACCTGTATGGCCCACTGCGGCGAATAACCCAAATATCCTAAGCTGGCATCGAGGTAATCGCTGTAGGCTCTAATGGAAGACCAGCTTCCTTCTCTGACATATCGGTTTCTGGCTATGCCGCCGGTGGCGTAGTCGACGCCGGCCTCGGCGCGTTTGGCAAAAGCGGCCAGATAGGCCTGCCATCCGGTGGCGGGGACTTTATTACGGGTATCGGGATCCTGGACATCCGCGATGCCGCCAATGAGTGCCGTCGAGAAGAACAGCAAACTACGGAAGTTGGAAAGCTTGGTGCGATAATCCCAGGAGCCGTCATTTTTACCGACCACGGAGTCTTCAATTAAACTGACCGCCCTTAGTATTAAAGCCTTTTCCGCAAATTCAAAAAGATTGCGGCCGGTGGAGGTGCCCCAAAAATCCCAAAAGTCACCGGCTGGAAGACTAAAGGCAGCTTCAACATTTTCGGAAAATGTTCTCTTTGGATCAAACAGGATTTGGAGGCGGTCTCTTACAGCATAGTTGACTAATTGCTCCATGTCTTTTGACAAGCTGCTGTCGGGCGCGATGTTAAAAACTTTTAACGCGAAAATGCGGGCAGCCATGCCCAGAGATTGAGAAAGCACGGTGGGACCAAGTTCATAAAGCGACTGCGTGAAGGTTTCTTTTAGACCATATGGCGTGAAATCATCCACCCGAGGCAGAGCCCAAACATAATATTTGTCATAGGTCTCTTTCAAAGCTTGCGGCAATTCAAATTTGAGGCGGCCATCAGGGCCACGAGTGCTGTAGTGATCTGTGAATTTCTCAATGAAGCGATTTCGATAATCCCCTTCGTTGAAAAATGGTTCGGCGCCTTCTCTGAGTGCAGCGTCATAGGCGGCTTGGCCCCCGTTGGCTTTCATGAATTCCTCATACTTTTCATTCCAATAGGCTATGATGTCCGTAGGATGTTCTTCAGGATTTGTAGATCGCTTTGCTTCTTCAGTCTTCTCAGTAGCATAAGCCCCTCCGCGATCATGCAATACCCCACCGGTGCCTTCGAATCCCTTTTCCTCGGCTTGTTCAGTTTTACCTAACCGCAAATCCCTTGAAATACCCAGCAAGCCGCCTTTGCCGAATTGATCGTCGATGAGCGCCAAGCTTCTGAAAGATACGTCCATGGCAACAGCGGATGCGATGAAGGTCAACCCATCTTTTAAAATCGATTTGACGCCCTCACACGGTTTATCTTTACCGCAGACCCCCTTCTCAATCGCTTTGGCGACCTGATATTTGATTTCCGCACCACCGAGTCCCAGGACCAAACGACGGGCCAGGTCTCGCACTGTCAGCGGCGGACGAGGCGGGAGCTGGCGCGGAGGTTTGACCGGCGGCGGTTCTACGCGCTCTCCCCCGGGAAGCTCTGGTACACCTGGGGACTCAGGTATATACCCACCGCTGCCGTCGGGCTTCGACATAAAATCCCACTCATCATGGTCTAGTCCAAGGCCTTCGGGAGGACGGATAAAGCCGGGTTCCGGCAGAGCCGATGGCATGCCAGTAATAGTCTGCTCCGCTAGCATTTCCGGCGACATGGCTCCAACACCAGCGTCAGCAGGAAGAGGCGTTGAGGTAAAGCCTAACTCAAACTCCGGCACCAGGCTGCCCTCAGGAAGTTCCATCTCGATGTCTAGTTTTTGCGGGATCCCGCTGAGGTCATCCGGAATTTCCGGCACTCCGCCGGTGCCACTGCTAGCGGCCGCGCCGAGCCCGGCTGCGGCAGTGGCAGTCGCCGCTTCCTTCGCGCCAAAACCAAAAAGGCCTTTAATCCAATCAATGCCTTTGCCAATCCATTTGACACCTTCGCCAATTAAGCCCTTAACGTACTTGATCGCTTTAGTGATGTTAGCTAAGAGGTCCCCAATAGCCCCGAGGATCCCGCCCTTGTCCTGCAAATACTTGACAAAATTATCCCATCCACCGGTTGCCGCAGAAGCCGGTTGGAGCGCATCAAAACCAAAATTCAGGCTTATGCTCACGGCGGCAGCCAAAAGCATGGCCCCATGCTCGTTGCAGGCGCCTTGCTGCATACAAATCGTGGCGAGGGTCTGGGCAAAGTCTGAAACGACCGTAGAAATCGCAAAATTAAGGGCGATTCCGCTGAGTATTGCCGAAGTACTCACCTCGGCGGCAGTAGTAACCGTGAAGTTAACCAGCTCACCGGTAACACCATCGATCGCTTGGAACGCGGTCACCGTTTCCGATACAGCAGAAAAATATTCCCCAATCCCCCAGGTCACGATCGCAATCGCAATTTGTTTAGCTAAATCTGCAAAAAATTCCCCGGCCTTAAAAAACCCGGGCAAGTCTTTGCTGCGGTCGCGCCACTTGTCGCCCCAGGCAAAAGCTTGCATGGACTCGGGCACGTGCTCGTAAGACATCTCGCCTTTTTCCGATTGCGGGGCGTCTCCGGCTTGCATGCGCATGGACACGGCCGGGTCCTGGGCATAAACATAGCCGTCAAATTTGGCAACGAACTCGGGCATTTTGTAAACGCGGCCTTTGCCCATGTCCACCGCGTAAACTTTGTCCGGCTGCACATCCACAACTGTCACAAAATGTTCTTCTTTGAAGTGGGCAATAAAAGGCAGCGTCAGTTTGCCGATTTCCCGCGGGTCCACTTTGAGACTGGTGTAAGGCAAGCCCAAAGCAGCGCCGACTTTGTTAATGGCATACAGGGTGGTCTTGACCGTTGGTTCGCCCACTTTGATGATGTCGCTTAAGAGATCGGTTGAGATGGCGAGAATGGCCAATTCTTCCAGGGTCTTTGTTTTGCCCTGGGCATCGGCAATGTCTTTTAAGCTGTAAACCCCGCAGTTGAGCGGATGCACCTTTGGGTTAGAAATCCACTTGACGATGCCGGCAAGTTTGTCTTTGCTTAGGGTGGCGCGGTTTTCGAGGTTAAGTTTTTGTTTCCCTTGTGTATCTAGATTAATTTGCAAGTTGGCATTGCCCTGGCCGGCCACTTGTTTGAGCATGTACTCAACACTGTTGCTCACCCGGGTGGCTGCGGTTTTGGGCAAGTCTATGCCGGCTTGGCCCTGGACAGTTTTGATGCCGGGGCGGTCGCCCCAAATGACGGTGGGATTGTAACTAAAGGCCCAGCTGATCTGATCTGGGATGAAGGTGAATAAAACTGCGGTGGCAATTGCCTTGGTCCAACGATTGAAGCGGCTAGGTTGAGGAGTACTAGGGGACAAAAAAAGAGGGGCCGAATTAGGAGGAATATTTTCGGGAGGTTGACCGCTGCTTGGTTTGTTGGGCAATGATTCCCCGTCGGGTATCATACGTTGAAAGTATAGCACATTATAATAATATCACCACTTGAAGGCAAATTATTTCTCAACTTTATATCCAATGATTTCAGTACTTTACATGTCTATTCAAATTTTATGTATTAAATGATATAAATATAGGAAAAATTTTCCCTGTATAACACCGCTTTTTAAGTAACCGCTTTCCTAAAATGATGCACAGCTACGTACATGGCTTGGAGGACAAGTCACCGGAGGAACAATTTTGAAGCTCATATGCGCTCATGAGCACATGCTTGCCAACGGGCTTCCACATCCTGATTCACGCTTACAACAGTGTTTCCAGACTGGAAATAGTTTCCAGTCTGGAAACTAAAAGTTGCCTTATGGAAAACCATTTCTATGTATCTCAACTCCCCCATTCCGCCTCCTCGGCAGTCCAGCAACATTCTTCATATGTGATGTCAACGCGAAAAAAGAATGGGTCATTTTTTAGATTGACATTTTGTTATTTAAATTGTATGCTTTAATACATATATATGTGCGTTTTCATACAAATATATGTATATTTATGTACAACGACGTGGAATTATCGACCACTGACTCACAGCGGAGTTGTTGGAATCACCCCTCCAAAAAGCCAATCGCTAAAGGACAGTGAATCACTTCGCCGTCGCTTTGCCCAGAGCTCGCAATACGAAAAGGAAGGTATATATGGATAATAGGGAGTTGGAAGATAAATTAAGCCGCCTGGGTTATTCACTCTTGGAAACCACGCATAGTTTTGATGTCCACGTAACTTTGGCGGACGTGGTGGAAAGCAACAATGTTCGATACTTAGAGGGATTTCCTGTCCTCTTAGCGAACGCTGTCAAAGGGAAGAGTTTTGACTATAGTAAAATACTAGAACTTCTAAATAAACATGAGCAAGAACGGCTAAGAGAACTGCTTTTACTATCTTTGGCCCTATACGAATTGCAGGGGTTGGAATTTCCTTCGCTCACAGAATCTGCAGGCCAAATGAGCAATGAAGACACGGCGATGGTGAAGAATTTGAAGGATTCTTTGGTGAGCGGGCGCTGGTTTGCCCTGGCCGGCCACCGCTTTGATCCCGAGCGGTTAAAAAATGCTTTTATGCGCTACTTTACTTTAGCGGCTGAAGAAGTCCAGAAAGTCGGCCTCAAACAAGAGCAATTGTCCTTGGAATTCGCACTATCTCAAACGTTTTCTCCTAAGCAGAAGGACCTGTTTAGAAAAAAACTGAAAGGCGAGGCCTTAACGAAAACAGAAAAGGAGTATTTTTCCCGGGTGGTTCGAAAAAAAATTGTGGCCTTAGCAAATCCGGAGCTACATCGGCTGGCCCAAAATCTCTTGGAACGCTAGTGGCTACATTAATGCCGCAGTTTCTGCATCGGGTTGTTCGTGAAGAAGTCCAGGAACACTGGGCCGGCGACGAGGATGGCGACCACCGGAAAAATGCAAAGCAGCAGAGGTACGAGCATTTTTAAGGGGGCTTTCATGGCCAATGATTCGCCGCGGCGGAAGCGGGCTTCGCGCATGTCTTCGGAGAGCATGTTGAGCGCCTCGGTCACCGAGGTGCCCATGCGGTCTGCTTGGATGAGGGTGCGTGAAAACGTGGACAGTTCGGGCAATTCGTATTTGCGGGCCAAGTCGCGCAGCGCGTCCCGGCGGGGTTTGCCCATATTGATTTCCTGAAGCATATTCTGCAATTCCATAATGATGGGGACCGTTATGGATTTGTCGATGACGTATTTTAGCGCCATCATAAAATCCAACCCGGCATTGACGCATAATCCTAAAAGATCGACGGTGTCCGGCAAATCCCGCACAATCTCCTCCCGCACACGCTTCTTGCGACCTTTAAGCCAGAATTCCGGGGCATAATAGGAGACCCCCACGGCGATGATGAGGCCCAAGACAAACAAGTCCGAACTCGGTTTAATAAAAACAAGGGTGGCCCACAGCAACACGGCAAACAAAAGTTCCTTCAACAAAAAGAACTGTTCCGGGTTCAAGGACGAATTCGACAAGCTCAAGTCTTTGGCCAGGCGGCGGCCGACAAATCCTGCGGTCAATGGTTTATTGAGTATTGACAGCGGGCCGCTTATCGCGTGCAGCACGCCCATTAACCCCTTCTGCTTGACGATCTTCTTTTCCGGCCCTTCCAAACCTCCGGCGAGCAGCGGGTCCTGCTTTAAAGTTGGGCGAGCGGAAAGGCCCAGCGGAATGAACATCAAGAAAACCGTCATCACCGCAATAAAAGCCACCAGCAAACCCAAGATCAGCATGACGTTCTCCTTACGTGTCCTTGAATGTCGAAATTTTTATGATAATAACGGTGCCCACCAGCCACAAGATCCCGCAGGTCAACAGCATCATCTGCCCTATGTGCGAACTTTTCATGCCGTCGAAAAAGCGCGGATTGCTCGCCGAGACAGCCCCATAAAAAATCAGCGGCAGGGCGGTCATGACCAAGGCCTGGATCTTGCCCTGCACGGTCAGGGTCTGCAAATTTTGCTCGATCTTTTTGCGCTCGCGCTTGGTGTTGATGATGCGCGCAAAAATGAGGGCCAGGTTGCCGCCGGTCTCTTTGGCCAGCAATATGGCTGTGATCATCTGCTGCAGGCTGGGCGAGGGCATGCGCTTGTACAACCGGTTTAAACTTTCATCCAAGGGCACGCCCATCCTGTTTTCACCCAGCACAATCCCAAATTCCTGTTTGGCCGGCTCCGGCATCTCATCCACCACCGCCTCAAAGGCCTGGATCAGACTGAGGCCTCCCCGGAAGGAACTCATCATGATCATCATGGCGTCGACCAATTGATCGTCGAACTTCCTCTTGCGCTGCTTGATCAAAAACGACAAATACAGCCGCGGGATCAAAATCCCAAACACAACAGCAGCGACGAAAGCGCCGATTTTAAGCTCCGGAGGGGCGTACAAAATGGTCAGCACAATCAATAGGACCGGCACCAGCAGAAACATTTTCTGCATTTTTTTGATTTGCTCGTCGGTCAATACGGCCTCATATTTGTAGACAAACCTGGCCGTGTTTTGCTTCAGGGCCAAACTGCCGCGCCCGACCACCACCGGCACCACGCTAATGACAAAGGTGGCCATGGCCGCGAACATAAGTAACAGCGCAATAAACAGCATTTAAACTTCCTTTCTGAAAATAGGGGGCTGGCCCCTATTTATCCCTATTTATCCGCAATTGCTGCCGCCGACGGGTTCCTCATTTTGGTCGCAGCAGTACGCCGCGGTGTTGGGCGGCCCGCAACCTCGGCGGATATTGTCTTCACAGGGATAGTCATTGGCCTTGCACACCCGGGAAGCATATTCGTAATAACATGAGCGGTCGTACCATAACCCGTAGGTGGCGTTGATCTGCGTAAAGGTACATTCGAATGTTTTGGTCCGGTCCCATTGGCGGCCGTAAGCCACCGACTCGCCGACTTTTTTATAGCGCCCGTGAAAAGAGCGCGAAATAAAAAATTGCAAAACCAACAGGGCGCCGGCAACGACGAGGATGAGGCCCATATACTCGACCACGGACTTGCCCTGCTTATGTGCATTTAAACGGTTGATCATTTTGGGCATTTCACAAAAGTGACCTGTATATGACGTCGGTCCGGCGACAATCCATACTGGGCGCAGACTTTTGTCTGAACTCCCTTGTTATTTAACAGTTGATTGACCGTGTTGTAGCAATTGATTTCCGCCGCATAGTTGGGGCTGCTGGGCTGCGGCACGCCGCTGATCATAAACGCCCCCACCAAGGATTCCTTAGTGGTGTTGTTGATTTCCACGTTCCACACCTGAGACAATGCCTGAAACGTGGGCTCGTTGATGCCGATCCTCTTCCAAGTATTGATCGACCCGGCGCAAGCCGCCTCTGGATTGGCCGCCGAGGCCAGGATGGTGCCCGGTTTCTCATATTTAAACTGCCACAGCGGCATTTTGTTGGCAAACGACAACGGTACTTCGTGGTCTTCGTCCCAGCGCCGCACGGTATTGCTGGTGATGCCGGTGCGGTCCCAGAGCTCATAACATAACGTTAAAAAGCCCTTGGAATACGATTTCACCCAGGCCAGCCGGTTGGTGAGGCATTTATTCGACGGACAAAAACCAGGGGTCTCGCCGTCGACGCGCACAAGGTGCCAGTATCCGTATGGCCGACTGGTATGGGCCGGAGGATTAGCATCCCGCCAGCCATAAATAATAAAGGTCGGCACCGACGGAACGTACACGGTGGCAAACCTGGTCTTCTCTTGAATCAAGGCATCCACGGGGCCGCTTAAAAATGCCTGCAATTTGCCTCTAAAATCGTTGATGGCCAGCAGAGAGTCCCCCGCGCGCTGCTTCATGTCCCTAAGGATATTGGCCCTCACCCGGAACCGGGCGGGCTGGGACGCGTACATAAAATCGTTGACCGTATCATTGACCCAGGTCTTGTAGTCGGTCCCTGCGCACATATCGAAGAGCGGCTCTGGCCCGGCCAGCGATGTGGGCAGAAAATTGCAGGTCGCCGGTTTAGGAGGCGTTGCTCCGCTGGGGCAATACTTAGTCTCCGCTAATCTTAAATCCGCCTGGCATTTGGTATACCGGATGTCCGGGCTCAGCGCCAAAATCATGTCGTAACTCTGCGCTGTCCAAGTTCTATAGGCGGCATTGTTGCAAATATCAAAGCCCGGCTCCGGCCCCGCCGGAGAAGAAGGCAATGCCGTGCAGGAGACCGGCTTGATCGGCGTCCCGGACCCGCACACGATCATGGCGGCATCCACATCCTCCCCGCATTGTTGAAAAGCCAGCGCATCCGAATTATTCGTCAATGGCCCGCTCAGTGTGTAGCTCTGTTGGGTCCATTGCGCAAAGTTCGACGTGGGGATGGCACACGGATCAAAAGCCGGTAAGGGACCCGGTACCAAGGACCGCGGCAGATTCTGACACTCCGGCGGCATCGGTGGATTGGGAACACTGCAAAAAGTCGGCGCGGTGATCTTGTCATAACATCGCTTGAAGCGTTGATCGTTTAAGCTGTTGTAATCCAAGCAGGCGACCACGCCATCGAGGCTGCCCCATGGCCCGGCCGCATTGATGAGCGCATTTTCCTGAGCGCTCAACCCATTGGTGGCCGCATTAGGATTGTCCGGCACGCACCAGGCATCAGGCGCGGAAAAATCCCTGTTTATCCAGGCCGTAAGTAACAGGGACCAATTTTGCAAACGTTGCAGGTAAACGTGCAGCAACCCCCCAGAGTTGCCGTTCCGGCCACCGTCATAACAAACATAATCATTGCTGCCGGTGCAGGGCGGGCCTATCCACTCGGCGGCATTCGGATACCAGGTGTCGATAGAGGAAGACAAGGTGTCGTTGAGTTCGTCCATGTCCCCGCTTTGACCCAATAGCGAACGACTCCACATATAAAATTGCCTTAAACCATAAACCATATCGTCTAAGTAATCTTCCGGATATGCCTGGCCCATGCCGGCCTGGCAACCGCAGTTGATGCCAGGATTATTATTGCAATTGGTGTCCCGGGCGCATTGCTCATACGGCCAGCTGGTGGTGCAATATTTCTCTGCTCCCTTTTTCCACCAAAACCCGGTCGCGGCAGCTGTGCCCGAACCAGGGTCGCCGACACACACATTATCCAGTGCCTGAAAATTGTCCATTTGTCCAATCCGGTCGGTGACACGGCTGTCTAAACTGCCCGCACCCAAGCCATTAGAACTCGCCTGCACGGTGGCAGGGTCTTTGGGTTGGGTGCCCCCGTCCCAAAGATAGCTGTCCATGTCCCACAGAAACGGAAAAAACCCTTTGGCATCCCCCTTCTTAAACGGCCGGACTTCCGCGTCCACCCCCAATTTGGCCAAAAACGACGTGCCGCCATAATTAGGGTAAGAAGGATCGTACGGATAATAATACGTCGGAGAATGCGGCCACACGCTGATGTCCGTACAGGCGGTGGGGACAATGTCCGGCGGGCAATCCCCGGGCCGCAAAGGCTTGGATTTTTGAATGGGGTTGCCATTGGCATCGTTTTGCACGTGCACCATGGTCGTCAACGGCTGACAACATTCGTTGCAATGCGGATCCTGACTATTGCGGTCGGCGCAGGAGACATTCGTCAGAGGCAACAAATCTTGTAGCCCGATCAAAAAAGGCTTCAGGTCCAACAGATTGCCGCTCAAGGCCTTCATGCGTTCGGTAAAATAAAACCCGAATCGGCTGACCTTGTCATAGGGTTTTGCATTCGCGACGTCGAATCCAAACAAGCCATTGGAATTGATGTCCTGGTAATCGGTGACCTGCACTGGATCGTCGACCGCATTCTGCAAACCGGTCTGTAGACCACCTACTAAAAATTGTTCCTGGGTGGACATCTTCCTTTGCATTTTATTCCACATCTTAATCATACCCGGCTGCACGACGGCAACCTGCAATGCCAGGGTGACAACAGAAATCACCAGCAACAGTACGGCAGCAGCAATGCACGTTCCCCAGCAAAGAACCACAATGATCACGGCAAGAATCAGTTTTAAAATGAACCCTAAGATGGACGAGGTCTTGCAAATTTTATATTTTCCGCCCAGCTGTTCCTGCATGACCTTCTCGGCGTAACTGGCATAGCTGGATGCGGTCTGGGCCGCCGCTGAGGTGGCAGCCGTCATGGTGACCGTTTTATATTCCGCCACCCGGCCCCAATTCATCACAATGGCGTAAAAAATAATCGCCACAACGGATAGGAGCACCAGAATGAGAGCAGCTTGACCTTTGTTCTTCATCATTGTCCGTTAATATATTGAGGATTTATACGCTTTGGCCGGTAAAATTCCGCCGGACTGAGTTGTTCCTCCGGCGAGTTTCCGGTCGTAATCACATCTTCCAAGGCCCAGCGCCGCTCGGCCAAGTCCATTCCGGCCCAGCGGAACACTTTGATTAAACCATACGCCAGAACAAAGATGACGATCATGGTAAAAGTAAACTCAATTGTGGACTGCGCTCGTTTGTTCATGCCTACCGACCTATGTAGGTCCTCCAATAATGCCCGCGTTTGTCTAAAATCCGCGAGCGCACATACAGCATCAGGGTGTCCTGGTCGAAACAGGTTTGCGATACCTTGCCCCTGGAAAAGCAATCCCCGGGGCTGCCGATGCTGCCGTCTTTGCTGCAGGCCTCCACCGGATTGGGCAGGCCGTCGGGCATTGCGGGGCGCGGCGTGGCAGTCCCGTCGCAAAAACGCCCGGTGTCATTGGACAATTGCAGCATCCGCTGGATAAACTCCACCTGGTCGTTGCGGCTGACGCTGCGCACAAAATCCCCGGTCTCCGGGTTATACAATTTTCCCTCTTTGATTTTTAAATAGGTGCCGTCTTTGGCCCGCGTGAAAATGAACATGTCCCTTTGCAGCCCCGGCTTGAGGCCGTTGACGTTGGCCTCCGCTGAGAAATCAATATCTCCATCCTGATAATCCATCACCTTGACTGTCGTGATGATGCCATTGGTATTGGCGATGGTGTCGTGAACTTCTTCTTCGCCGATATCCCTGTCGATATCAAAAGCCTGTGCTCCCTCACCCATCTTGCTTTTTAAACCCAGGACCCCTTTCCAATGCCATAACATGTCCTCACGGCCGAGCCTTCCGGGAAGAAAGGTCAGCGGCGGGTCCTTGAGGTCACCCGGATAAAAAACATCGTTGCGATTTATATCAAAAGCCTCTTTTTCTTCCAATATTCCAAAATCGTCTTGTTTAAACGACGAGGTGTAAAAAACCGGGCAGCCGTACCACACCGCATTTTTAAGCACGCACTTAAATTCCCATCCCTTGTACCGACTGGTGCCTGTCGGGAACGCCGGGACACTGCCCTCATCATAGAAAGGCAGATACGGAGGCGGGGCACTTAGGGTTTTGGTCACGAACCTGGCCGTGGTGAATGGAAACCTCTGGCCGTTGATGTAAATATCGGCGATGGGCGCGTTGTTGTCAATGTCAAACTCAACCAAATCAATGGTGTAAAACAATAAATTGGTCAAGCTCCCGGAACCTTGCGCAATGAGCTGCAAGCGATCCGAGGAGCCGAATTTGCTAACTTCCGGCGAGAGCCGGTCCTCTAAAAAAAGCGTGGTGGCCAGGTTGCGGCCGATGGTCAGTTTGGACGAATCCCTCCACGAATCCAGCAAGGCCATGCGCATGGCTTTGAGTTGCTGGTTTTGCTGGTACCCGGCGGAGAAGGCCTGGCGGATGATGCCGCCGATCAAAAAAATCAACACGGCGCCAAAGACCGCCAATTCCGTGGCCGCCTGCCCCTCCTCGACTGAAAATGTTAAAATGCCTCGTTTGCGCATCGTCTCCTTTAAAACCGCCCAATGGTAGAATTGCCGCTTTTAAGTTCAAATGACCGGCTGCTGTCGGTGCGATTGGTGACAAATCCGGTGATCGGGTTGCCCGTAGGGTCCTGCGACGGCACCGCCTGGATGATCGTCTGCGAATTGGCTAATAAGGAATAGGTCACTTGGGAATTGATGATATAGGGATCGTATTGCTCGCCGAAATCATCCAGGGTGGATTTCCAGCGGCCCTGGATCCCGCGCTTCATGTAGACTTGCATGGACAGAAACGCCACCATGAGGATGATCAGGAGAATGGAGTATTCCACAATGCTTTGGGCCCGGCAGCGTTTTAACATAGTCGTGTCCTCTATTCTTGCGGTGAAAACCCCATATTGGTTTGCGACTTCGTCGAAGTATCGGTTAAGTCATTGACCAAATACCGGGTGGCATAATTTTGCGACAGCGTGGTGCGGTCAAAGCTAAGCACCGTGTTGGTCTCCGAGCGGTTCAAAAAACTTGACGTGGAATTAAATTCCTGGTCGGCATTAAGCTGCACCCCCACCTGGTCGGCCGTTACTTTGATGACGCTTTGCATGGCGCGTTTAAACGCCGGGGCCATGACATACAGCACCGTGACCAGCATACCGATCAACAAAATGTATTCGATCACGGATTGGCCTTTCATTACTTTGCTCCTGACGGCGGCAATTGTTTGCCCCTGGATTGCAATGCGGTTTGTTCCGCGTATTCGCGATTGAAAAAAGGATTGATGGCAGTGCCGTTAAAATACTGGCCCATTCTTCGATGGTCGACCTTCTGGCGGCCGACGTCCGAGGCCATACTAGTGTAATACGGTTCGTACTCGTAGGGAAAACGGCCATGGAACGCGTTGGCCGCGGCTAAACAATCCACCATTGGTTCATTAGTTGGGACGCAGGGTTGGCCGACGGGACAAAGCTGTCGGTTAATGGAAGTGACTTGCCGGCAGGCATCGTAGGCCATGTCCACCATATAGATCCTGGCGTCACGCACCCGCCCCTGCAAGGCGCGCTGGACGTACACAGTGGTAGCAACGATGGCGGCAATGACCAAGAAAAACAGAATCATGTGTTCGGTCATCACCAGCTGCCCTTTGTGTGCGCGCCGGATAATCATGAAATCAATCAGCCCGCCGGGGGAAGCCCCCCGGCGAGCTGTTTCCTTTCTCACACATTCTTAAGACTTACGCCTTATTGTCCCCAATATTCGCGATCAATATTGATGATCTGGGAACTTTCTAGCGTATTGGTTACCTCCGGGGTAGTCATCACCGAAGTGGCAATGCCCTGCGTATACGTACCTGTTCTGTCCATACCCAAAAGCTCTTGGGTATTGGCGCTGGTTTTGGTGGTTTTGATGGCATTGGTGTTGCCCGGGGAGAATTGGTCCCCGATGTCATCGGCGGAACTCTTCATGCGGCCTTGCACACCGCGTTTGATGTATGCCTGGACCGCGATCAGAGCTGCGATGATGATAACAATCAACACCGCGTATTCCAGCGTGCTCTGCGCGTTCTTTTTATGAAAAAGTTTAAACATTGAAACCTCCTTGAAGATTAAACGTATTTACGTTTATCCAAAATTAAACTTACAGACCTTCCGGCATGGCGCCGGTCGCAACAGGCGAAGTAGCCAAAGCGCCGGTGGCGTCATACAGTGTGCTTTGAAGACCGGTGCGTTCACGGGTGTTAGCCGAGTCCATGGCGGTGATGCCTTCGCCCAAGCGTTTGTTTTCAGTCGATTCGCGAGCCACATTGTAATTGGTCTGTTGATAATAAGGTTCGTACTGTACGCTGTTGCCTAATTGATTCGTTTGCTGCTGAAAATACACCGCGGCATCGCGCTGGCGGGCCTGCAGGGCACGCTGGGCGTACTGCTGCATCGCAACCGCGCCGGCAATGACCAGGGCAATCAACAACGCGTACTCCGCGGTGTTTTGGGCTTTTTTATTTTTGATTAAAATTCTAAACATGGTATTTCCTCCCTAGTTAGGAGTTGATGATATTGTTAAGTTTAAGCGCATAAGCCGTTCGGTTGCAAACGTTGCGGCGGAATGCAACGGCCTGCGGAGGGATCCGTAACAAATCCCGGAGCAGGTGAAGCGCCCAGAGGGCTTGCCGGTGCCACAGAATTTTGAAAACGGGCAGTCATGTTTTCAATCTGCTGGGTGGCGTCATTGAGCGTCTGGTTCATCGTGTTCGAGAACTGGTTGTTGGGAGCAAGGAAGAACGCGATCGCGACAGCAATGACCGCAGTCACCAGGACGATATACTCCACGGTGCTCTGCCCCTTGCGGGCAACGCTTTTTTGCAATTGTTTGCGTTTGTTAAACATGTCTATCCTCCATGAAAAAACAATTAGAATGATGCGGTTTAATTCCCCACCAGCCGGTTGGCGACATTTTCCATTTGCAGACCCAGTGTGTCGTACGACTTATTCAAGTGGTCCTGAAAGGGCGAGCTGCCACCGCCGCTTCCCAGCAAAAAGTAAATGGCCAGCGCAATGACTGATGTGACCAGAACGATGTACTCGACTGTACCTTGGCCTTTGAGGGACTTAAACATTTTCTCCTCCATCATTCATTGGTGAATTCGTCTGTGATTGCCTTTTGGGTGGCTTGTACGGAACGGAACACATAAGTACTCATCGCGGCAACGGCCGCAGAAACTAACGCAACGACAATGGCATATTCAATGAGGTTTTGGGCTTTTCGCGTGTGCAGCTCCATGATCGTGCGTCCTTATGTGCCGTAAAGGCAATTCGGCCCTTTAACCCGCCCATCACGGGTTAAATGGAATTCTACAGTGGGCCTGGTCTATGTAAAAGCCCCTTGACAGGGACTGGAAAGACTAATAGATATTTAAAGTATGCCATATAATATGGCCATCGTCAATACCAAAACTTACTAGGCCAAGAAAATTTTCTGAGAGCGGCCGGAGGCGTCTTTTAGACCACAAGCATTGAGCAGTTGCGAAGTTTGAACTAGGTCAAAACCAGAAGACAAACCTTGAGTTAGCAAAATGGTGCTGTTGGCTTGCTCGTTAAATTTTGTTTCCCCGGTAAGGGCCAAAATTGACTGCCAGTCACTTTCAGAAAACGATTTCCCAGAAAGCGCTTTCACGTATTCTCTAAGTCTTTCCAGGTGAGTCATTTGAGAATCGAATGCCGCTGCTATCTCTGGAAATGTCACTTGCCCCAGCGGATGCCGTTCTACGAATTGCCTCACAATCGCCTGGCTAGTCTGCTCTGCGGGCAAAATATTAGTAACGACAACCTTCGCCACCTGCTCTTCCGCGGTCAGAATCGCTAATCCTGGGAATTCGGAGCCACTTACTGTAACCGGAACTATTCTGTAGCGGACAGGAGGATAGAAATAACTGGGGGCGTATTGAATTTCTTCAGCGCTTTTATTTGCAAACTGTTCTTGTGCAATAAGCTGTGGATCTAATCCAATAATATATCTGCGTCTGGTGGGGATCAATCCGCTAAAAAATGCTAAGGGTTGTCCCCGCGTGTCCAGCACTTCAATCTGAGAAATATTCTTGCCTTTGACTCCCTCAAATGCCTTTACAAAATCGGCCAGTGCGGCGGAGGATTCAGTCCTAACATCTTTAACTATAATGGGTTGCAGGTTATTTAGCATCCCGTCCGCCATTTCCTTGAGGCCGTGCTCAATCGGACAGGTAATTTGCGGGCCGGCGTTGACTTGCGTTAAACTTTGCAAACGCGCATCAATAACAAATGAACCGCCGTCCTCCAACGTAATTTTATAATTCGCCACCTGCAAAGTACGATACTCCCATTCCTTATTTAAGTCCGCCAGCGAGAGCGTTGCCAAATCTTCGTAGGTTTTCACATTCCGCCAAGGACTTGGAAACAAATCCCAAAATGCCGCCTTCAAGAAGATCGCTCCGGCGCCGGCCTGCGCTGGCCCGCCCTGCATGGGCGCCAGGGTTTCCTGAATTTTAACGGGTTTAGCGACGGGGGGAGGTAGAACGGCCCGAGGTTTAAGGCCCGGATCCGGCAACAGCGTGGGCGCCCCGTCTTTGCCGTCGGGAAGAGGTGGCAACCCGGCCAGAAGCTGGGCTTTCTTTTGGGCTGGAATTTGAAACTTATTTTTATACTTTCGACGGGTGGTTAAATGGGCTTGTTTGAGAACTTCATGAACTGAGGATTTGGAAATATCCCTTTGAATGCCATCGGCAACCAGCTCCACCAATTCACGGCAGGACAATTCCGGAGATTTTTGTTTCTGATCGAGGATAAATTGAACCACGTCTTCGGTGAGTTTGTAAATAAATCCCATAAGGATGAAAAGTAGGGCCAGCGCCCTATTTCTTTAAGGGTTTATGGAGGTAATAGGGGGCTGGCCCCTATTTTCATCCAGACTGGACATTAGTACTCGATTTGGTCTCCCAGTTGGGTGTAAGTCCGGACAATTGTACCAGCAGGCACCTCAATGGCGCAAGCAGATTTCCAAAACACCTGTGAAAATTGAAATGGTTGCAAAT
>JAKFXC010000061.1 GCA_021731625.1 Candidatus Omnitrophota bacterium | reverse complement strand
TATTGAAAGTTATCGGATAGATTCAGCTAAAAAGCGGAAAATCGGACAGGAAAACCTTAAAGAAGCACATGTTTAGAATCGGGAGTTTTAATTGTCGTTGACCGGGAAAAATAATTGTCGTTGATCACCTGCCCCAAAAGCTCTTCACGCGAGTATTTCGAAATTTGACAAAATTTATCATTCACATACGTGATTCTCCCCTTTACATCCGTTGTCGCGACTATGGAATGCTGATCCAGAGCAAATTTTTGATCGGATAGTTCCTTGGTGCGGGATATCACTTCATTTTCTAAATTTCGCCTTGCTTTACTCAGATGATCTAACATGGAACTGATCGCTTGAGCTAAACTTGCCACTTCGTCTTTTGATTGCATTAATCTAGGGTCAACTCTTTGATTCAGGTCACCCTCTTTGATCTGCATCGCCGTATCATGTAACTTCAAGATTGGCGAGGCAATGGAATTAGCCGTAAAACTGGCCATTATCATAGTGAGTACGAACGCTCCAAGACCGACCAACAAGCTGCCTTTAAAGATTTTCTCTAACGATGAAAGCAAAACTCCCTGTTCCATGCGTTGCAGGAATATCCAATACACATCTTTATTGTTTGGATTATAAAAATATTTTCTCCAGATCCGGAATTGTGCGTCTTGTGTGTCCTCATGCCATTTAAAATCCATGAGTTGGACGTTTTTCTTCAGCTCCGGCTGCTCAATGAAATAGTTATGGCCGGTACCTAGAAGGGATCCAAATTCTTTCTCTTTTGCCCTTGGTGAAAAGATATAATCTCCATTCTCATTAAGTACGACAAAATCGACTTCTGCAGCTGACGCAAATGTTTCCTCAAACAATATTCGGCCAAAGACATTGATAACAAAGATCCCTTGCCTGCTTCCATCTGCATCAGAAAGAACAGGCTTAGCAAAACGTATAACACTTGAGTGAGGGATTTCTATTTCCCCTCGTTCCCTGTTTAAATCAAGCGAAGACACATAAACTTGGTCCTCCTGTAAATTGACGGCTATTTGAAAATAATCAGTTGTGCTTTTATCTTGTAACTCTTCGTCAGGGACAACGAACGGTTTGCCTTCCCGGGAAACGACGTTAACAATTTCTTTCCCCTTTTCATCTAAAAAGCGAACTTGACGTATGGAAGACTGAGCAGAAATAAGGGATGAAAATATCGATCGGAGCCTACCCTTCCATTGATCAAGCGTGCTCTGATCGACGGGATCTATCCCTGTGGACCCAGATCGGATAAGCCCTTGTATTGGGGGGTATTTACTGACGATGTCTATTTGGTTTTTATACTTAAGAATTTGTGCATCCAGCGCATGGATTCTTTCCTCAAGGGATTGATTGACGTTTTGAAAAACTGTTTCTTTAAATACGTGCTGAGTATTTTGGAAAGTCAGAATTTCAACCATTAACATTGGCAAAACTGACACTGCTAAGAAAATCAAAATAAACTTTCGTTTAATGGACATCACTCACCTTTAAAATTTGTAAGAAACTTAGTATCAGGGTGCTTAATCTTCCTGGAAATGCGACATTACTAAGCAATCCGCGTTTCCTTGCGCTTCATCCTCATTTACGAAAAGCATATAAAAAATTATAAACACGAATTAGAAGAGATACTATGGCTAATTCGCTTTTCTCGTTACGCCAAATTCGAAAATGTATACTGCTCCCCATTAACAAAACACACCTTGATGAATTCTTTAAGATTTCGATTGTTCTTACTTCTCTAGCCTTTGTATCACCCAAAGACTAAGTAGTCCTGTTACACTCAACTGAAGCAATGGAGATACACCTATGCCAAGAATTACAGGCATTTTATCATCATAGTACCATTCATGAGTCACATACACGGCCCAATATTCAACAGCAATAGCTACAATAAGACCAACTATAAAGAATACGACAACCCTTCTACGCTGTAATTTCTTTAACCACAAAACATCCTTAATGAACATAGCACAAACTAGATACATTGTAAGAATCGTCAGCGCATCCATGAATGACATGTAGATCATCATTCGGACATATTTATCAGAATTAATAATATGATCCGTATAGAGAGAAAATCCGTGCAGAGATTCCCAAAGAAAATTCAGCAGGAAGGAAAAAAGAAAAATACCCGCCAAACATATAAGTATTCGTTTTAATTTCATAATTTGATTCTTCGTAAACGCAAAGAATAACCGACAACCGAAACTGAACTAAACGCCATAGCCGCTCCAGCAATAATGGGACTTAATAAAATTTCAAAGAAGGGATATAACACCCCCGCGGCCACTGGCACCCCCAATACGTTATAAATAAAAGCAAAGAAGAGATTCTGACGGATATTACGCATGACTGAATGGCTTAAAGTCAATGCCTTGACGATGCCGTATAAGATCACCTTTAACTAATGTCAAGCCTGTGCTTTCGATGGCCACCACCGTCCCTGTTCCCATCGCAACTCCGACTTCAGCCTCGGCCAACGCCGCAGCGTCATTAATGCCATCACCAGCCCTCATGACCACAGCTCCCTGCTGTTTTAACTCTTTTACAATTTTTTGTTTATCCTGCGGTTCCAATTCCGCACGGACATCATCGATATTGAGTTCCTTGGCAATGGCCTGTGCAGTCCTTTTGTTATCACCGGTCAGCATAATAACCTTACACCCTTTCTTATGTAAGGCTTCAATGGCTTGTGGTGTTGTTTTCTTGATCGGATCAGAAATCCCCAGAATTCCGACAACCTGTTTTTCACGAGCTACCCAAATCCACGTCTGAGCTTTTTCCTGAAGTTCGGTGGATTTATTTTTGAAATTCTCTGGAAGATTCCATCCACGCATAAAGTGTTGGTAATAAGATCAGGGTCAACAATGTTGAGGTCAATAACCCCCCAATAACCACAATCGCCAAAGGCCTTTGTAATTCAGATCCTGGGCCTGTAGCAATTAATAAAGGGGCCAAGCCAAACATTGATATCATGGCTGTCATAAGCACAGGGCGAAGCCTTCTTAACGACCCCTCCTCAACAGCCTGTAATATATTATACCCCTGCTGGCGCAGCTGGTTAAAATAAGAAACCATGACCACCCCATTGAGTACTGCCACCCCAAACAACGTGATAAATCCAACGGATGCAGGCACAGATAAATACAACTTGGAAAAATAAAGCGATACGACCCCACCGATCAAAGCAAAAGGGATATTAAGGATAATAAGCCCGGCTTGACTTAAAGAACGGAAGGTTATAAATAACATTAAAAAGATCAATAATATGACAATGGGAAGTACGATCATTAAACGCGCAGCCGCCCTTTGCTGATTTTCAAACTGGCCGCCAAAAGTAATGAAATACCCTTCCGGCAATTTAACTTCTCGGGCAATGGTCGCCTGCACCTCTCCCACAAAACCAACCACATCCCTGTTTTCCACATTCGCCTGAATCACAACCTGACGCTTCGCAGACTCGCGTGTGATTTGAACAGGTCCATCGACTTCCTTAATCTCAGCTAAATACTTTAACGGGATCATTGCCCCGCCAGAAGTTCGGATAGGCATGGAACCTATAGCCTCCATTGAACTGCGTTTATCTTCCGGATAACGCAGCAGCACGGATACAGGACGGTTATCTTGAATAATATCCGTAATAACACGCCCGCCGACCGCCGTCTCAATGGCTTTATTGATATCTTCGGATTTGATCCCATAAAGAGAAATATTCTCTTGTTTTATTTCAATCTGAAGATAAAGTTGGCCAAACACAGGGTTGCGCACCACATCGACAGCCCCTTTTATTTTGTTGACCAACTCTTCAATCTCAGCCGCCTTTTCTTCAAGAACTTTTAAATCATCCCCGTAGATCTTAATGGCCATGGTGGCCCTAACCCCCGTTAACATTTCCGAAACACGCATGTCAATGGGTTGGGTAAAAGCCAGCTCGATCCCTTCAAAAACTTCAAGTTTCTTGCGCAAATTCTCTTGAAATTCTGCCAGACTAATTTTCCATTCTGAACGAGGTTTTGTTTGGATAAAATTATCCGTCTGGTATAAACCCATCGGGTCTAAACGCAATTCATCCGCTCCCGTGCGTGACATAACACCAGTGACTTCGGGCAATTCCATCATGGCTTTCTGATAGGCTGCATCAGACGCCAAGGAATGCTCCAAAGAAATGCTGGGATTCTTCTCAATAATGACGACGGTCGAACCTTCATCCATGACCGGCATGAATTCCTTTCCAATCTTTGTGAATAGCACTCCGGAAAGAACCAACACCACAACAGCTATACCAATGGCAATGTTACGGTTAAATAAAGCCCATTTCATACAAGGTAAATAAAGACGCTTTAAGGTCTCCAAAACCTTGCCTTCATTATCGGTCACCTTTGTGTGGGCCATAATGAAACTGGCGAGTACAGGAATAGCCGTCAAGGATAGAATCAATGAGCTCATAAGAGCAAAAGAAATGGTGATAGCCAAAGGCTTAAATAATTTACCTTCAAGGCCAGTCAAACTAAACAAGGGCAAGAAAACAATAATGATAATTAAGCTTCCAGAAATAACGGGTAACGATACTTCTTTAACAGCTGCTACGATCGTATCAAGCCTATTTGAATCTTTCGCACGTTGATGCAAACGTGTATGAATATTTTCAACAACCACGACAGAGGCATCCACAAGAATACCAATGGCAATGGCAAGTCCTCCTAAAGACATCAGATTGGCTGAGATACCAAAGAAATACATGAGGATAAAAGAAAAAAGGCCAGTTAACGGTAAGATTAAAGCCACTGTCAGGGCGCTTCTTAAATCTCCCAACATAACAACAAGAACAAGTAACACTAAAACAACTGCTTCAGCTAAGGCCTTTTCAACCGTATGGGTCGCTGACTTTACAAGTTCAGTGCGGTCATAAAAAGGAATAATTTGAACCCCCTTGGGTAGAGAGGATTTCAATGCCTCCATCTCTTTCTTAACACCTTCAACCGCAACGCGGCTATTGGCACCTTTACGCAATAAAACCAATCCCGTTACAGCCTCCCCCATCCCACTATGAGTAACCCCTCCGTAACGTGTTAATGAATGCAGGCGGACATCCGCTACATCTTTGACGTGAATGGGAGTGCCAGAACGGGTTGCGACAGTTAAATTACGGATATCTTCTAAGCCTTGAAGGTTTCCGACCGTCCTTACTAATAATATTTCATTGCCACGGTTGATTCGATCTCCACCGGCGTTACGATTATTTCTTGAAATAGATTCTTCAAGCTCATCCAAACTTAGGCCATGTTGAACCAATGCCTCTGGCTTTGCAATGACTTCAAATGCCTTTACCTCTCCCCCCAAGGAATTGACATCCGCTACCCCTTCAACTTTGCGTAGGCGAGGGCGAATGGTCCAATCCTGTATGGTACGCAGGTCCTGATTGCTATAATCTTTACCCTCAATGCGGTACATATAAATCTCACCCAAGGGTGTCGTAATGGGAGCTAAATCAGTATCGGCATCTTCCGGCAAATTAGATACTTGAGTTAACCTTTCGGAAACCTGTTGCCTAGCCCAATAAATATCTGTCCCATCTTCAAAATCAATGGTCACAATGCTTAATGCATATTTGGTCATAGAACGTAAGACTTTTTGACGCGGCAGGCCTTGCATTTCCATTTCAATGGGTGCGGTGATGCGTTGTTCAACCTCTAAAGGAGACATGCCGGGCGCCTTAACAATGACCTGGACTTGAGGTGCTGAAATATCAGGGAACGCATCGATCGGTAATTTCTGGTAGGCCCAGCTGCCCCCCACGACCAAAGCAAGCACTGTAAGAAGAATCATCAAACGCTGTTGAAGAGAAAATTCAATCAATGAAGAAATCATTTCTTGCCTCCGTTCAAAATGGAAAGACCTGCGCTAAAGCGCACTTCGGCTAATTCAACCCAGGCCTCATAAAGTAATTCCAAATAATGTTCTCTGGACTCAAAATAAACATTATTGGCATCAATTAATGTTAAGACATCCAATTCCCCCACTTCAAAACCCTTATTGGTCAATGTGAATACTTCCTGGGCCGGAACTAAAATTTCCTTTTGATAATGTTCTGCCTGCTCAACCAAATGATTTAAATGGGTGTAACTTTCATTGAGCTTTCCTTTTAATTCCTGCTTTAAAGCCTGCAAATCATATTTGATTTGCTCTGATTCGTGGATGGCTTGGGCAATTGCTCCTTTTTTATGGTCCCAAAACGGAATCTCAAGACTAACGGCCATGCCGTAAAATCTTTCACGGTTATCATTAATATAATCTCTCTCTTGAAAGACAGATACCGTAGGGTCTGAAAACCTGGAAGCCCGTGTTAAGCTTATTTTTGCTTCACTGGCCTTTTGTTGATGCGCAAAGGACATAATGGCGGGGTGGTTTTTTTGAATTTTGATTAATTCCTCAAGAGTGTCTGGCAAAGCCACAGGGGCTAATTCATCCACTTTACAATCGTCTTTTTCTTCCAACTGCATCAATAGCTTAAAACTTGTTAAGGCTTCAAGGTATTCACCTTCTGCCTTGGCTAACCTTTGCTCAGCATTTGCCAAGATAATATGGAGGCGTTTTTGTTCGAGCGGAGACAAATACCTTGAAAGCTTTTCTTTATCTTGTAGATCATCCTTATTCTGATACTTCTTGGAGAAGATCAAATGCTCCTTAGCAGACTCAAGTTTTGCCTTATTCAATTGCAAGGCATGGAAACCTTGGGCAATTTCTTTCTCATAAATTAATTGTTTATCAATGAGAGATATTTCAAACGCCTCGGATTGGGCCTTGGTATAGGCTGTCTGATTGAAAATCTTGCTTAGAGGAATGGGTTGACTTAAAGATATATCCGTTAAGTCATTGCCTCCACTACCATCGTTTAGCCCCAGCTTCTTACTACCGGTAATCTCAATCGTGGGATTGGGCCATGCAGCTGCTTGAGACAGTTCACCTTTCTTAGCGTTGACTTCAGCACCTGCCGATAAGATTTGAGGGGCTTTCTTTAATATTTGTTCAACGCTCGACTCTAACGTCCATATCTCTTGCGCGAATAAGAAATTAGGAAGAATTAATACCAACAATGAAAATAATAAGATTTTATGCATAGATTTTCTCACAAAAATAGTTATACGAAATAAGAAGAATACAAAACAGATACAGAAAAACTAAATTGCAGGTGGAGCGTGTATTAGAAATGGAAAAGATTGTTGGGATTTAGGTGAAGGATTTTCAATAAACAACCTATGCACCGTCTCTTGGGGCGAGGTGTCAGGGCGTACATTAACTAAATAAAAATCAGGAAGAGAGTCTTTAAAGAAAACGGGCCTGATCAAACGTTTAATCATGAAGGACGAGTCATGCGTGAAAATCGAATGACCGTCCTCGTCCTTATGTTCATGCGAATGCACCTTAGGGTATTCAGAAGCATTGAAATGACTTTGCTCGTTGGAGTGAACCGCCTCATGCATGACAAATGAAATGAAATAGAAAACCAAGCATGCTATTGAAATAAAAAATGATTTTTTCATTGGGTTTAATCTAACAAATATTTTAAACTTTGAAAAGGATATATTCCAATCCTTGAGTCATAACAAACCATTAAATGACTGCATGTTTCTCCTTAAGGACGAATAAACCCATAGGAAAGATATTTACCTAAAGGGGTCGTAATAATCTTAATAAGCGCCTTTGATTCCTTATTTTCATCAACGTTGCGATACACCATCACCCACCTTTTCTTTCCATTAATAACTTTGAGTCCGCTTAAGTTTAATTCTGAATATGCTGCTTCCCATGACGGGACTAAAATCTTTTCATTAACAAGCCTGTTAATTTCAACTTTGCCCTGATCTTCGGCATCTCGCCGCTTAAATCCATGCTCTGGATGTCCTAATGCCAATGTTGGTATCAGAAGCAACATCAACATAATGCCTGGCAAGCTTCTAATTAAAGGATTGGACATATTCAAACGAAATAAAATTCCCCAAAGGCGTCATAAAGATTTTAATGGTTCTTTTTGTGGAGTCTTTTTCATTTGCATTTTCATAAATAAAGACCCATCTTCTTTTTCCATGGATATGCTGCACCCCACTTCTTTGCATATCGGGTTCAACATCTTGCCAAGTTTCGGGCAAACTCTTATTCTCAATAAGCCGGGTCATGTTGAATCTTGCCTCACTGACGGCATCATCCAATTCGAGGATCGTATGGTCCAGATGCGCAAAGGCACCCGGAACACAGGATCCCATCAATAGAATTATACCTAACCAAACAGATGTCCTAAATTCGTGAATTGGCCTGTATAATTAACTTCATATAAATGCCCTTCTGACGACAGTAACAAATACAGCGTCTTCTCCTCATTTGCATGCTTAAAAGAAACGATATAAGCACCTTTTTTCTTCTTGAAGTTCTTATTTTGCTCAGGAACCTGGCCCCAGCTTGGAGCAAGCTTACCGATATCCTTGATCTCAACCCCTTTTGAGATCAACATTTTAACGTGTTCGGTAGCCATCGGTATGATGTCAATCTCATTGATCTCATGGTGACCGCCCACATGAGCAAAACCTGTAATTGGGCTTAAAATTAAGAGAGTTGCTACGATGATGGTTTGGATATTCATTCTGCGTTCCTTTCAAGGATGGGTGCACTATAAGCTTCCAGTAAGGGTTTCTTAATTTCTTCATCCATATCCGCATGGACATGGGAGTGATGATCAAGGCTTATAGGAAACTCCTCTGCATATTTTGTATGGGAATACCCATGCAACTGCATCAGAAATAAAAGCATCCCAATGAACATAAGCCCTATATTGGCAAGGGCGCTGAATTTTTTAAATGAAGCCGTGTGACGCCAGGCTGACAATACGAAAAGCATAACGAGCAAGGCAGCAATTTGTCCCACTTCCACCCCGATGTTAAAGGAGATGATCTTCCCCAGAAACCCTAGGCCCTTTTCACCTAATGGAATCTGCTGTAAACGAGTGGATAAGCCAAACCCGTGGATCAAGCCAAAGGCAAAGACTGCCCAAAGCAGATTAGGGGATTTGATATCCAAATATTTCCTAAAGCCATCAAGGTTTTCGAATCCTTTGTAAATGACGGTCAGTGCAATGAACGCATCGATCAGGTAATAATTGGCTTTGATCCCTAAAAACGTCGCAAAAATGAGCGTAATACTGTGCCCGATCGTGAATGCCGTTACGAATTTAAGGATGTCTTTGAACTTTGTCAGGAAGAAAACGACACCAAACAAGAATAACAAGTGGTCATACCCTGTGATCATATGCTTAGCACCCATCAAGACAAATCTAAAGAATCCCGCCTCAAGCAGACTTTTGTGGTCTGCAGCCGACATACCATGGGCAAGGGCCAAGGTAGGCACCAGGATAAAACATAATAAACAAAAGTATTTCTTCATAGATAAACCTCTTTCAAATAATGGAAGAATGAATTAACGGTTTGACTTAAGCCGGAGGAGCCTGGGATGGATGAATATGGTAATGAGAACAAATATCTGAGTTCGGCGAATCCCTCCCCCGGATATACTTGCTTAATATTGCCTGATTGCTTAATGAAGGAGAAAACTCATGTTCTGCCAAATGTTGAGAAACGCCTCTATTTGGGGAAGGCAAGATTTGTTTCTGAAGGATAACGGAATCGATCTCTTGCAGCTGAACATCAGGATGGTCACTCGTGCTGCTGTGATGATCAGAGTATGCTGCGTGGGCAAGTTCATGCGCCAGGAAAGAGAAAAACGGCGAAACCGTGAAAATTAAAAGCAAATAGATAGCACTGATCCGAAGAGAACTTGATTTCATAGTAGTAATCGTAATACAAATAAAAACCCTTCGCAACTAATTAAGCAGCGAAGAGTCAAATATCTGGGGTGAGTGACGGGATTTGAACCCGCGACCTGAAGATCCACAATCTTCCGCTCTAACCAACTGAGCTACACCCACCATTTACCGCAATCTACTATTCCAAATGCTCTAGAGAAAATGGTGGGTAGTCCTCATTTCCTCAATGCCAAATTCTAGAAAATGAGGGCACCCACCAGCTACCACAATTTACTATATCAAATACATCTAGAAAGGTTGGTGGGTAGTCCTCATTTCCTCAATGCCAAATTCTAGAAAATGAGGGCACCCACCAACATAAGTGCAATACATTACCAAAGAAATCTCAAGGAAACAACTGTTCAAAATATACGTCCCTGGCACGAATCGAACGTGCGACCCACAGCTTAGCATCCAGCATCAGGTTTCCCTGACCACCTCTCGGCTTGCTGGCCGGACTTTCTCTTAGGCATCTCAGCCCCGTCGTGTAAAGTCTCTACACTCCCCCTGAGGGTAGCTCGGTATTGCCCTGGTTAAAGGGAATTCACCGAATTAGCGACGTGCACTTCATGGGTTCTTCTTCCCCATAAAGGCTCCCATTGAAGGCTGTTGCTCTATCCAACTGAGCTACAGGGACAAATTTACGCCAACTTACTTTTCACAACTCTTTCAAGCTCAAATACATTTAGAGAAGATTTGTCCCTGTCCTGGCTTCCTTCATGTCACATCCTAGAAAAGCCCGGGCAGGGTCAAGGCGGCTCAAAGGGTCCATGTTAACAAATTTCATTTGCCCTGTCCACTCTCACGCCGGCCGGTTGCCATTGAAAACCTTAGGCAAGACTTACCGTACAATACGCACCAAAACCCTTTGGAACGGATCTTTGAGGCCATCCTCTGGAAAAGCCGGCATATCGTCATTTTGGCCGTTGTGTTCAGCTTGCTCGGCGCCTTTGCGCTGGCGATAGCGGGTAGTCTGGAAGTATACCACACAATCAGGCACCTCTTCCCTGAAGGCAACCTCAAGCCCGATGACACTCAACTTATGATCGGCATTGTGCTGCTCGTTTTCTCCTGCGAGTTTACGAAATTCTTATCTCCAAAATCGATGTCGCCCGCCATAACAGCCATCAAAGCATCCTCGACCCGTCGATATGCTCTACGTCGGGCTGGCGATCCTGTCGGTCGCCGCCTGCACCTTCTTTCTGCGCAGGATTGAAGAATAAGGTCACTCCGGCGGTAAAATGCCTTTTTGCCGATACACCGGCCGGATAAAAGCTCGCACCCGCGGCAAGTGCCAAAAAAACAATCCCGCTCCCGCCACCGCGGCCAACCCTCCAATAAATAGAACCTGCGGCGCGCCAAAGCGATGCGCCAGCCAGCCGGCCAGTAAACTGCCGAACGGCACCATGCCCATAAACGACATGGTGTAAAAACTCATCACCCTGCCCCGCTTGCCCTCGTCGACCATCGACTGCAAAATGGTGTTGCTGGCCGCCATCTGCACCATAAGGCCAAAACCGGAAAACGCCAAGAAAGCAACAGACAATGGCAGCGGCGCCACCGCAAAAGCGGCCATGCCCACGCCAAAGACCAGGCAGGAGATAAAAATCACTTTGCTTAGGCCCAAAACATTTTTCCGGGTGGTCAAGTAAAGCGCTCCGATCAAGGCCCCTAAGCCGGAACTGGCCATGAGCAGACCCAACATCTGCGCTCCACCGTGGTAAATGTCCCGCGCAAACACCGGCATCAAGGCGTAGGCCCCGCCGCCGATCAAACTGGCCAGACTAAGCAACAGAAGAATGGCTCGGGTCGGCACAAAACCAAAGGTGTAATCAAACCCCTCTTTCAATTCGCTCCAAATGGACCGGGGGCGGTCGCGGGGTGGTTTAGGCGGGATTTTCATCACTAGCAAAGAAGCAATCACCGCCACATAACTTAAGGCGTTGAGCAAAAAACAGTTCCCTTCACCGATGGAGGCTATCAACAGCCCGCCCAACGAAGGCCCGATGAGACGGGCGGCATTGACCATGGCGGAATTAAAAGCAATGGCATTGCCCAGGTCCTCCTGGTCCTCAATCATGTCAACGATGAACGATTGCCGCACCGGCAAATCAAAAGCATTGATCATGCCAAAAAATAAGCTTAAGGCAATGATTTCCCAAACCACGATGTGGCCGCTTAAGACCAGTACCGCCAGGACAACGGCCTGCAGCATGGCTATGATTTGGGTGATGAGAAGCAAACGCTGGCGGTGGTGCCGGTCGGCGATCACCCCGGCAAAAGGCGCCAGCAGGAAGGTGGCGATTTGACTGCTAAACCCAACGATGCCCAGAAGCAGGACGGAGTTCGTCATGCTATACACCAGCCAGCTTAAAGCAATTTGCTGGACCCAGGTGCCGACTAGTGAAATCCCCTGGCCGTAGTAAAAAACCCGAAAATTGCGGTGGCGCAGAGCGCGTAACATATTAGTTGCGTTGGATGCCGAAGATCGATTTGGGCAGTTCAAATGCCTGGATCATCGATTGGTTTTGAGCATTACGTTTTAAAAGAATGATCGTGTAGGTATCGACAAACACCGGGGCCCACTGCGGGTCCTGGATGCGTTTGACCAAGAAATTCTGCCCCCACGGCGTCAAATCGTGGCGGTAAAAATAAATCACCTGAAAGCCGTACTGGCCGTCCACCTGCTGCCACTTAAGGTCATGTTCCTGCATGGGCATGTAGACATTTTTGAAAAACTCCGGCGGAAAGGCCTCCTGGCGATTGTCGATAAAAACTTTTTCCCGGTCCGCCAAATGAAAAATCAAATACCCGCCGATGTCGTAATTACTAAACACCGGGCCTTTAAGGCCGTTCATCTTGAAAAACTCCGCCGAGGCATTGGCATTGGGAACCAGGCCCAGCCGGACCGGCTGACCACTCAAGCCGACAGTATAGGTAAGGCCCAAGGTACACGATAAAATAAGAGCCGCGGCCCGAACGGCATTTTGCATCTTAATGGGCAGTTTCCCTTCGGCCTGGCCATAAAAAAATGCCCCCAATGGAACCAGAAAAAACCCGAAAGGCGAAATAAGGCGAATGGCTTTTAGTCCGGCGAGGGCGAGGAACACTGCGAGCACAATAAACGGCGCATTGGTCCTATATCCCCGGGCTTTCACCGCTAAAACAATGCCGCAGAACGTGATCACCACCAGGCCCAGATAGTACGCATAGATTTTCTGCCCCGGAAAGCGGGACATCATAAAAAATATATTTTGGTTCTCGAGCAACCGGTACCCGAATTCCTTGAAGATATTAAACGGGGTCAAGGCCCCGGCCAGTCCCGACGGGTTAAGCACGTTGAGCGCCAAGACCAGCAGGAGCAGCGGCCGCAACTGGCGCGCGCACACACGGCACCCCCGGGCCCTCCCCTCCCATATAAAAAAACCAACCAGGATTGGCCCCATAAAGAAAAAAATGTGTGTATTGACCCATACGATTTGAACGAGGCACAGAAGCGGGACCACAAGGTTTCGTTTCATTTGCCCCAAGGACAACTTGGTCAAAAGGAAAAAATACAGTCCCATAAAAAATAGACTGACCCCCTCCGGACGTATTTCCCGACGGTCGGACAACAAAGGCAAGGCCAGACAGGTAAACAATACGACCAGCTCCAAATGCCCCCTCAGCAAAGCCGCCCTCACAAATAAAAATAACGCCATCAGGAGAAGGGCGATATAAACCACGGCCAATCCGGAAAATCCAACCTGCTGCCAGACGGCGTAGGACATGACACCAAACAACCAGTGGTGATTGATGAATGGGTATTGCGGGTAAGTAAATGAATAAAAATTTTTGGTCAGCACGTCGCGGTTGCCGTGCACGATCAGTTCGCCGTTTTTGATATGGCGCCCGATGTCGACAACCGTCAAATTAATGGGCTTGGCGAGATCAGCAGCGAGGAATCCGAAGACCAGCCCCAAAATGAGTGCCGACAGGAAATGGTTGCGCCAGCGAAGCACAAGGGATGGGTTCATAATCTCAAAAGGTGTCCAGGATCTGGGCGGTACGGACGAGTTTGTTTTCTTTAAGGATTTGGCTGGTCATGGCCTCCGCGTCGACCATAGACACTTCCGACAGCCGCTGGTGGATCTTGGGCAAATAACGGGCGTCCAGGCTAAAATTGCGCAAACCGATCCCCAGCAGCAACGGCAAAAATTTGGGGTCATGCGCCATGTCCCCGCAAATCGACACATCTTTGCGGTGGGTATGCGCGGCGTAGACGATTTTTTTTAAGGCCCGCAACACCGACGGATGGTGCGGCATGTACAGGTCCGCCACTTTTTCGTTGGTGCGGTCGACCGCCAGAAGATACTGGACCAGATCATTGGTGCCGATGGAGAAAAAGTCAGCCTCCTGGGCCAAATCATCGATGATCTCAATCACCGACGGCAATTCGATCATGATGCCCATGGGCACCACCGCCTGATGGGCGAGTTTGTCCACGCCCAAAGCATGCACACATTCCTGCACCACGCTTTTGGCCTCCATGAATTCATCCAGCGAGGAAATCATCGGGAACAAGACTCGGATGTCGTAGCCCTTGCCGGCCCGCAGGATGGCGCGGATTTGCTGCATAAAAACCTCTTTGTGCTTGAGCGAAAAACGGATCGAGCGCAACCCCAGGAACGGGTTTTCCTCCTTGCCGTAATCATAATACGCGAGGATCTTGTCTCCGCCGGTGTCTAGGGTCCGGAAGGTGATTTGTTTCCCCGGCATGCCTTCCAACAATTTACGGTAAATTAAAAATTGCTCTTCCTCGGAGGGAAAATTGTTGCGCACTAAAAAAGGAAATTCAGTGCGGTACAGGCCCACCCCGTCCGCCTTGAATTCATTGGCCGCTGTCAAATCGCCGAGCAAATTGATATTGGCCATCAGTTTGACCGGCACCCCGTCCCTGGTGGTGGGCCGGGCCCGAATCAGTTTCTTAAGCTGACCGATGTTGCGGCTCAAATCCTCCCGGTCCATGACTTTTTTAGCAACTTCGTCGGTGGGATTAAGGAAAATATGCCCCATGACCGCATCCAAAAGGATCTTGGTCTCCGGCGGCAGGTTAAGCAGGGCCTCTTCACCGGCAATGACCAGAGGAATGTTGAGCGAGCGGGCCAAAATCGCCACATGCGAGGTGGCCCCCCCGCTTAGGAGGATGATCCCTTTGGCTCTTTGGGTAAAAAGTTTAAGCATGTCGGAAGGCAAAAGCTCCTGCGCGATGGCAATGCGGCCGATCACATTGTCGTGCGTGCCCATTTTGCCGGTCATGTTTTCTAAAATCCGGCGGCCGACATCTTTGATGTCATAAATTTTGTCGCGCAGGTAATGATCGGTGATGGCCTCGAATTTGCGGGCATACTCTTTGACCACCAAAACCACGGCCCGCACCGGGTCTTTTCCTTTATGCACGTGGTCTAAAATGGAATCGGTGAACCCCTTATCTTTAAGCATCAGGATCTGGGCAGTAAAAATGAGGGCCGACACGTCATAGAGGGTCTTTTCGACTTGCTGCTGCAGGTCTTCAAGTTGGGATTCGCTGTGTTCCACGGCACGCTCAAAATCTTTTTCAGTGTAGTGGCGGCCCTCTTCCACAAACCGCTCAAAGTCAATCCCGGCGTCAATCACCGCCGGCTCACCAAAGGCCACCCCCTCGGAACCGCAACGTCCTTTGATAAACTTTATATCCCCCACCGTAGGAATGCTCTTTTTGCCGCCCTCATCATTGAGGGTGATGAGCAGCCGTGCGGTCTCAATGGTGGTGGCCAGCTGGGCGGTGATGGCCCTAAAGACCTGAATATCCTCGGGGGTAAAATAATTTTTCTTGGTGCTTTGGATGACCATGACGCCCACCTCCACATTGCCGCGCAAAATGGGCACGGCAAGCAGCGACTCATAGCGCTCCTCGCCGATGCCTGGAAAAAACCGGAAATTGGGGTTGTTCCTCGCCTGGCCTTCGCAAATAGGGCGCTTTTCCTGCAGGGCCATGCCGGTCAATCCTTCTCCTATTTTCATTTTCACTTGCCCGACGGAAGAAGCATTTAAGCCGTGGGTGGATTTGAGGACTAACTCGTCGGTGTCGGAGTAGTAAAGGTAAATGGAGCAAACTTCACAGGCCATGTGCTCGGCGATCATCACGGTGATCTTCTGCAAAAAATCTTCCATGCCCAGGGCATCGTGGAAAATACCGGACAATTCACCGACGTCGCAGATGAGTTTGGCGTGGTCTCGCTTCATTAAATGAGGCCACAACTTACGGAGCACGTTTTAATAAACAATTTGTGTCAAGCGCCTAGAGGGCGAGTGAGCAGCAAATTGTTTATCAGTGCGACGTCCAGTTGTCCGGCCGAATTTAGTTAGAAATTGTAACGACCTAGTTACAATTTCTAACTTCCTTTAAAAAAACAGGCGGGATGAAAAATGTCGGGGAGGAGGGGGTTGAACCCTCGACCTCTTGCTCCCAAAGCAAGCGCGCTAGCCAACTGCGCTACTCCCCGTTAAGTCTTAACTAATTTATTATCAATGATTTCTGAAGATGTGCTGATTTCTGAATTTTTATTATTTGGCTCCAGTGTCCAAAAAGTGTCCACCTTTTTACCCAAAATATCAACCGCTCGCTGTTTGTGGCTCTGGGCCAAGTGGCTGTATCGAAGCGTCATGGTCATGTCTTTATGCCCTAATAACTCCCTTACCGTATTTAAGTCAATACCGCTCATCACCAACTGGCTGGCAAAAGTATGCCGAAGATCGTGAAAGCGAAAGTTAGTTATATCAGACTTCCGTAAAACTGTCGAGAATGCTTTACGAATATCCTGAACAGGTTCACCTTTGTCTCTATAAAAAATATAGGGGCTTGCCGGATGCTTCCTGACTCCTATCAAGGCCGTTTTTACCTGTTCATTCATCGGGACTTCCCTCTTCTCCCCGTTCTTGGTATCAAGCAAAGTAATAATGTTGCGCTTGATGTCAATGTCATGCCATTTAAGGCCAAAGATTTCACCACGGCGCATACCTTTAAATAAAGCAAGCACAACAA
>JAKFXC010000093.1 GCA_021731625.1 Candidatus Omnitrophota bacterium | reverse complement strand
TGGTTGGATAAAATGTTTTGGGAAGGAGTCATACTAAATGTGGTGAAATCCAAGGTGGAAATCACCAGAGCCAAAGCGGCAGGGGAACTCTTTCACAATGCCAGCCGTTTCGCGGTGATTTTTATAACCGGTTTGCTGTTTCTTTTTTTGGCGTCGCGCATGCTGCCGGTCATTCCCTTGACGGTGTCGGTGGTGATTTTTGTGCTGGCCTCTGGGGCTTTTCTCTTTTTAAGACCGGTGATCCGGGCCCACGAGCACATCGAAAAGACGGTGATGGGGATTTTCGATTACGAAAAACCTTTGGACCGGGAAAAAGCCAAATTGACCCACGACCAACTGGTGGATCTTATCCGGGTCAACTATCCTTTGTCCTTTGAAACCCAAGATTTTATTTTACCTTACTATGCAAACGGGGCCAATCGGACCATTCGCCAGTTGGATTTGCGCTCCAAGACCGGGGCCAGCATTGTGGGGGTGTACCGGGGGGATGAGAGCATTTCCAACCCCTCCGCGGACACCAAACTTCTGCCCGGGGATGTGTTATTATTAATCGGCAATGAAAATCAAATTAAAACGGCTTTAAAGTATTTGCAGCAAAAAATAAAAGAGCCCCCCGTATACAGTTGAGCCTTTTTTTGGTATAATATGCACAATTATGACCTCAAAGAGTAAGCTTTTACTTGCAGGGATATTGGCAGTTGCCGTCGTGAGTTTAGCTGTCTATATCAGCTCAAGATACCAATACAGTTCGCAGCTGGGATTAGCCAAAGAATTAAAGAAAGCCATGCAGGCCATGATGGTCGACTTAAGCCAGGCCAAGGCAAAATCCATCACCGGTGTCCCGGCGGACGGCCAGTGGCATCCGTCGATCGCCTTTGAAAATGTGAAATCTGAAGGCGTCCAATATGTGCTGGGCGGACCAAAGCGCAATGAACTCAGCCGCCTCAGCAATGGTTCGAGCAACCGGGTTGCAGAGCACATCGGCACCCTGCATATGAGGCGGCAGTCCGCAGACACTTCCATGATCGAAGTGCGGCTTCAGGCGCAGAATAATATGTCCTTGGCGTCTAACTTTAAAATACGCATGCAGGAATAATATATAGGTGAATATGGATTATCAACAATCATGGGCCAAAGCATTGAGTGAAACGGAAATTGTCCGCGGCCGCATCTTAGGGTTACAGACCTTTGAGAAGACCCTGGTGCCGTATATCCTTTTGTCCGCCTCAGCCATTAATCCCGGAGACACCGTGGTGCGGACGGGTGAAATTGCCGTGGACCGTCCGTCGCTGGTGTTGCCTCCGAACATACCTCAATTTGAGGGTTTTTCTTTTGACGAGCTGCAGGCCAATGAAAATTCTCTGATCAATTTCTTGCTGGTAAGGGGGATCACGTTGCCGTCGCTTAAATATAACAATCAAAATAACCGCCTGGATATTTTTGAAGGAAAAGTGCAGGATGCCCGTCAACATTACGGCAACCGCCTCCAGCGGGAGGAAAATACCGCCGCCGGCCTGGTGGTCGGTCCGGAAGACGTGTGGCAATTTTCTTTGATCATTTTTATCTGTTCCCAGATCGTACGAAATTCAGCTTCCGATATCCGCCGCATCATGGAAGAATTTCGCCGCCGGAATTCCTAACGTATGCGCCTTGTCCGGGCTTTGATGGTCTCCATTTTTCTTTTGGGTCTCCCGCTGTTATGCTTCGCCGCCCCGTCAGTTGAAAAATTCATCCTCGACAATGATTTAACCGTGCTGGTGCAGTCCATGCCCTCGAATGAGGTCATTTCCATTTACGCGTACGTGAAGACCGGCTCCGCCACCGAAGGCAAATACATGGGGACGGGGATCAGCCACTTCGTTGAGCACTTGCTTTTTAAAGGCACCTCTAAGCGGCCAGTCGGCGTCATTCCCCAGGAAATCAAGGCCCTAGGCGGAGTGATTAATGCTTCCACTAGTCTGGATTACACAGTGTACACGCTCGACCTGCCCAAGGGGACATTCCAGGCGGGCCTAGACATCTTAAGTGACATGTTGATGAATTCCGTCTTTGACCCGGCCGAGACGGAGAAGGAACGCCAGGTGATTCACGGCGAGATGCGCCTGTATTATGATCAGCCCGAGCGCCGGCTCAGCACCGATGTGTTTAAGAATGTCTATATCAGCCATCCTTACCGCTATCCGGTCATTGGCTATGAAACCTTGTTTGACAGCATCACCCGCGACGACCTCTATGAGTATTACCGTTCGCAATATATCCCAAATAATATCATTTTGTCCATTGCCGGGGCGGTGGATTCTCAAGACATCATGCCGCTGATTACGCAGGCCTTCAAAGATTTTAAGCCCAGAGCCTATCCGTTGCGCAATATTTCTCCGGAGCCGGACCAAATCTCCAAACGCTATTTTGAAGAATATTACCAGACGCCGCTTTACCGCTTCTCGCTCGCCTATCAAGGGGTGGCCCTGACTGACCCTGATTTATATGCGCTGGACGTTTTGGCCATGGCGCTGGGGACCGGCCAGGGTTCCCGGTTGTACCAGGACATTTATAAAAAGAAACGTTTGGTGAAGAGCATCAACTGTATGAATTTTACCCCCCAGGACAAGGGCGTGTTTGAAATCGAAGGGGTCATGGACGCTGATCATCTGCATGAAGTAACCGAGGCGGTGGACGCGATTATCAAAGACATCAAAGGCCAAGGCCTGCTGGCGCAGGAACTTGCCAAAACCAAACGCCAAGTGCTCAGCCAGTTTATTTTTAGTAATCAAACCTCCTCGAGTTTGGCCCATCGGGCTGCCACCGACGAGGCCATGACCGGAGACCGTGACTTTTCCCGGCAATACGTGGAAGCGGTCAAAAATATTACGAATGACGATATCAAGAGGGTTGCGACCCGGTATTTAAGGGACTCGGCATTAAGCGTTACTGTGCTTAAACCCAAAGCTGCGCAGTCCAAGGCCCGGGAGAAAGTAAAAGGCACTTTAGACAATAATATCACCAAACTGGTTTTAGATAACGGCCTGACTGTTTTGCTGAAGGAAGACCATCGGGCCGGTGTGGTGGCATTTCATGCCGCGGCCCACGGCGGCATCCGGCAGGAAACTCCGGAAAAAAATGGGATTTCCCAACTGTTTAGTCAAATGTGGACCAAAGGGACGAAAAATCGCTCCGAGGCCGACATGATTCGGGATGTGGAATCACGCGGCGCTTCGGTCGGCGGGTTTGCGGGTCGCAATTCCTTTGGTCTTAGCATGCAAGTGCTCTCGGATGATTTGACCTTTGCGGTGGATTTATTGGCCGATTTGATCGACGGGCCGTTGCTGTCTTTCCACGCTATGCAGGAAGAAAAGGAGAAACAGTACACTGCGATCGAGCAGCGGGATGAAGATGTGCGTGAGAGCACGTTGATGCTCTTGCGCAAAACTTTGTATACCAAGCCGCCCTATAATATGGATTCTTTGGGTTCCAAAGCCTCCGTTCAAAACATAACCCTGCCCGATGTGAAGGATTTTTATAAGCAATATGTGCGGCCCAACAATATGGTGATTTCCATTTTTGGGGATTTTAACCTGGCCGACCTCAAAGCCCGGGTGCAGCGCGTGTTCGGCCGTTTTAAGAGAGGCGACGTGCATTTGAAGGTCTCCGACGAGGATGCTATCAAGGAGACCCGGCACAATGAACAAGTCCTGGACAAAGAACAGGCAATGGTGATGTATGGGTTTCTGGCCCCACCGGTGGCGTCGCCGGATCGCTGGCCGATGGAAATCAGTGATACGGCCTTGGCCGGCGGGCTCAGCGGCCGCCTTTTTGTGAAAGTCCGGGACCAGCTTGGGAAGGCGTATACGGTGGCTTCTTATTATATTCCGGGGACGGATAGCGGGAAGATTGTGCTTTTTGTCTTGACCACAAATGAGAAAATTGATAGTGTCAAAGAAATTATCCAAAAGGAGCTTGAGGATTTAGCCAATGCCCCGATGAGCGACGTGGAACTTAAGAATGTGAAGATGTACACGCAGGCCACTTATAAAATGGCGCTCTCCACACCTGCGGCGCTGGGGTCAACGAGCACCTTAAACGAACTATACGGCTTGGGATACGCTTTTCATGAGGAATTTGAGCGCCGCATAGAGGAGGTGACTGCCGATGATGTCAGGCGGGTGGCCAAGAAGTATTTAAACATCCATCAGGCGGCCATTGTGGTTTCGTTGGGAACATCTGCAAAGCCATGACCAAAGAAGACATCCTAGCGCTGGAAAATTTGCTCCTGTCCAAAATCAAGGGCAAAATCCTGCTCATGCATTCGCACGAGGAGCGCGAGGATTTTGTGATACATGCTCTGGATGAGGTCATTAAAGATGAAAAGCGTTTTGCCGATATTTTGCCGACGGCGAAAGAAAAAGTCAAGTTTATCAAGTCGTTCTTATCGTATGGCATCCTCGAAGATTTGCTTTGCGATCCCGACATTGAAGACGTCGTCATCAATGCCTTAAAGCCGATTCACGTCCACCATTCCCAAAAAGGTTTTATCCCCACCGCGCACCAATTCTTTACACACAAGGAATTAAATTTATTCATTCAAAAATTATTGGTTTTTTCCGGCCGGAGCAGTTATCACAAAATCGCTAATTTGGAATTAGTCAATCTTGGGGGACGGGTCAATATTGTGGATTCGCCGCTGGGCCCTCAATTGACCATCACCAAGGCCAAACTTGATCCTTTAAGCATCATCGACCTGGTGCACCGCGGCAGTCTGAATTTTGAAGTGGCAGGGCAATTGTGGCTTTACCTTGAGGGCCTTTCCATCCGCCCGGCGAACATGATCATCTCCGGCGGCCCCGGCACGGGAAAGACGACGTTGCTTAACGCGCTGCTAAGTTTCATCCCTTCCAAAGACCGTTTGGTGGTCATCGAAGATATTTTGGAATTGAATACCTTTTTGGAGGACAGCTGCTCACGCCTGGAAACCGACGATGAGCTGAGCTTGTCGGATTTGGTCAAAAACAGCCTGCGCATGCGTCCCGAGCGCATTATTGTGGGGGAGGTCCGCGGTGCCGAGGCCCGCGACATGATCACCGCGGTCAATATCGGAAAATACTGCATCGGCACCATCCATGCCCTGACCGCCCGCGAGACGATCACCCGGTTGCAAAATGAGCCCATGAATGTTCCCGAAACTTTGATCAATCTCATTGATGTGTTTGTGATCCTTAAACGCTACCACGTCGACGGCAAAATTTTCAGGGTCATTGATGAGGTTTCGGAAACCAGCGGCATGGAACAGCAGAAAGTCTTGTTGTCGCAGATTTTTAAATACAACTATGACCAGAAACGGATCTTACCAGTGGCTTCCAGCACGGTGTACCGCGACCGCCTGGCCCAGGAGTCCGGGGTGGGGCCTCGGGAAGTCATCAATGAGACCTGGATCCGGGCGGTGGTCTTAAAGACCCTCGCCGACCTGGGCATTCACACGGTGAAGGAAGTTTCGACCGTGTGCCGGGCCTACACCAAGAATCCAAAAGAAATCATGGACAGCATCGGCCTGGACCGCGACCGCATCCTTAAAGAATTGAATTCCAAATAGTCCTTCCGATTGAAGCAAAATTCTTCTGAATTCCCTTTCTTCTTCACAGGATACTTAATATAATCAGTTCATATCTATATACCACCTTTTGAGGCTTCTTCTGGACGATGGCTTGGCCTATCCGTTTTTTGCTAATTATTGAGAAAATTTTTTATGGAGTTCTTTTTGCCATGGGCATTTATGTGGTTTTCGCCTTGCGGGGAGAAGACTTTTTTTCAAAATTCCCCTCGGTGCCATCAGGCGCCAAAGATTTTTTTACCGCCGATGTCGAGGCCCCTCCGGAAGCAAAACCTTTTGCCGAATATGAAAGCGTCCTTAAGAGGCGCGATTTATTTGACACCTCGTTCGTGCCGGTCGATTTTAATAATTTGCAGAAGGCTGCGCCTTCGGCCGACTTGCCCGCGAATTTAAAGGTGGTGGGGATCATCCTCGGTGCAACACCCGAAGTGATCATTGAGGACACGACAAACAAACAGACCTACTTCCTGCAGAAGGACAGAACGGAAAATGGTATCAGCATCCAGGACATCACCGCCAACGAGGTCACCTTGACATACCAAGGGCAAATCAAAACAATTCCCGTAAAGAGGAATTAATGCGTAGGATTGTGCTTATCATGCTGGTGTGCCTGATGTTTTTGGCACAGGCCAGTGCCCAACCGCGGTCAGGCGGGCCAGATCAGGAGTCCTTAGATGGGGACAGGGCCTCATCGGCGATCATCCTGGACGTGCTGGAATTAAAAGACATGGACATTAATGATGTCTTTAAATTGATTTCGGCCAAAACCCAGCTAAACATCATCGCCGGGAAAAATGTGCAGGGAAGGGTGACCATGTATCTTAAGAATGTGGAAGTGCATGATGCCTTGCACATCATTCTCGAAGCCAATGACCTGGCCTATGTCGAGAAACGGGGGATCATCCAAATTTTGCCGGCTTTTGATTTTGAGCGTTTGTACGGCTATAAGTTTGGTCAAGCCACCCAGCGTAAAGTCATCCAGCTCAAGAGCATGAAAGCCATCGATGCGGTCTCCTTGCTGTTGCAATTCAAGAGTTCGGCGGGGAAAATAGCGGCCGATGAACAGTCCAATTCCATCGTGATTGAAGAACTCCCGCTAAATTTAGCAAGCATGGAGAATTTTCTTAGCACTATCGACTCACCAGCGGAAACCCGTAGTTACGAGTTGAAGTTTGTACAGGCCGATGCTCTGGCGACGCGGGTTCAGGAAATCCTGACCCCCAAGGTCGGCTCTATCCGTTTTGATGGCCCCTCGAACCAAGTTTTTGTCAAAGACACGCTGGTTAAATTGGTGGAGATCGACCGGTTGATCAATCAACTCGACGTGCCCCGCATGACCCAGGTGTTTGAATTGAATTATTTAAGGCCGAGGGACATTGCCAAGACCATCGCGCCGCTACTTACCAAGGACATCGGACACGTGGAATTGGTGGCCCGCGGCAATAAATTGGTGGTGACCGACATCGCGCCCAAAGTCACCGAAATCGCCGAAATCATCAAGGCCTTGGACCATCAAGACAAGGAAGTTTTGATTGAAGCCAGGATTGTGCAGGTCAATTTGGTCGACCGAATGCGGCTGGGGATCAACTGGGAGGCCATCCTGCAAAGAGAACATAATTTGACCGCGAAGAATGATTTTTCGTTGAGCTCCGCTGTCGCGCCCAAAGGTGTGCTTAGCATCGGGACCCTTGCGGATGACCAGTACCAACTGGTTTTGGAAGCCCTGAATGTCAGCGGCAGGAGCCGGATTTTGTCCAGCCCCAGCATTGCCGTGGTCAACCACCAGGAAGCCAAGATTTTAGTCGGCACCACCAAGCCCTATGTGACCACCACGACCACCACGCCTTCGGCAGGGCCGACCACGGTATCGGAGTCCGTCACCTTTATCGATGTGGGCGTCAAGCTCACCGTGACCCCAAACATCCATAACGATGGCTATATCACCATGAAAATAAAACCGGAAGTTTCTTCCGCCACCAATTCCCTGGTCACCAGCACCAAAAATGAAATTCCCATTGTAGACACCTCGACGGTCGATACCACCATTCGGGTCAAGGATGGGGTCACGGTGGTCTTGGGTGGTTTGATTAAAGATGAACGCACCAACAACACCAACCAGGTGCCGGTTCTAGGGAAGATCCCCTTTTTCGGCGCGGCCTTCCGCCAAAAAAATGACTCAATCGACAAGACCGAAATCATCGTTTTCCTGACCCCCAGAATCATGACCGGAGATGTTCCCACCGAAGCGCGAAACCCGGAGCTAATCCAAGGGGATCAGATCTACAGCCAAGAACCTCTGAACTAAGGACCACCGTGCGCTGGCAAAATCGAACCCTTTTTGGACAAATTCTCCTCGATCAGGGCCTGCTCACCCAAACGCAGCTGACCCAAGCCCTGGAAGAACAACGCCGCACCAAAGAGCTCTTAGGCAATGTCTTAATCCGCTTAAAACTGATCAACGATGAGCAAACTATCCTCTCGGTGCTGTCTAAGCAATTGAATGTGGATCTGGTGGCTTTGAATCAAATCCAGGTGGAACAACAGGCGCTGGACAAACTCCCGGCGCGGGTGGCCAAATACTACAAAGTATTTCCGGTGCGTTATTCCCAAGGGGTCTTGACGGTGGCGGTCAATAATCCGTTGGACGTGAAAGTCCTGGACGATCTGAGTTTGATGACCCAGAGTTCGATTGAAACAGTTCTGGCCACTCAAAAAGAGATCTTGGAAAGCATCCGCAACCATTACGGGGTGGGGGCGGAGACCATTGAGCAAATGATGGGTGAGCAAAGCCTGCAGACCCTGGAACAGGATGTGCAAGTCATCGAGGAGGAGTCTTCCGATGCCTCCATCAGCCGGTTCTTAAACCAGATTTTACTACAAGCCCATAAAGACCATGCGACCGACGTGCATGTGGAGCCGTTTGAGGATTCGCTGCGCATCCGTTATCGCATTGACGGAGTCTTATACGACGCCAAAATCCCGGAAAGCCTGCGGTTCTTCCAGGACACCCTGATTTCACGCATCAAAGTCATTTCCAATTTGGACATTGCTGAGAAACGGCTGCCGCAGGACGGGCGTTTCAAGGTAAAGATCAGCGACTCGGAATTGGATTTGCGTGTTTCGTTTTTGCCCACCCCCTACGGCGAAGCGGCGTCCATCCGCATTTTAAATTCCATCCGCCTGTACAATTTTCAGGAACTGGGGTTTAGCGATAGGGATAGGGCCAATTTGGCGCTGCTGCTTAACAAGCCGCACGGGATTGTCATTGTCACCGGCCCGACGGGAAGCGGCAAAACCACCACCTTATATGCTTGCCTGGCGTCGCTAAATACCGAAGACACTAAGATCATCACCATTGAAGACCCCATCGAGTATCAGCTCAAAGGGGTGGTGCAGGTGCAGACGCATGCGGAGATCGGCCTGACCTTTGCCTCCATTTTCCGTTCGGTCTTGCGCTGCGATCCGGATATCATTATGGTCGGCGAAATCCGGGACACGGAGACGGCACAGATTGCTATCAAGACCGCCCTCACCGGCCATTTGGTGTTTTCGACCCTGCACACTAATGATGCGGCCTCCGGGGTCACGCGTCTGTTGGATATGGGCGTGGAGCCTTATTTGATCGCTTCCTCCATCGAATGCTTCATTGCGCAGCGTTTGGTGCGTGCGGTATGTCCGCAATGCCGGCTGCCGGTGACGATCTCCCCGGAAATCATCAAGGAATTTAATTTGAAGGAGTATGATCCCAAGCAAACGCTGTATGAATCCAAAGGCTGCAAACAGTGCCGCATGACCGGTTTTGTCGGCCGCCAGGTGATTTGCGAAATATTGTTCTTAAACGACGAGATCCGCACCATGATCACCCAGCGGGCCACGGCGGGGGAGATCCGCACCAAAGCCATACAGACCGCCGGCATGAGGACCCTGCGCCAGCATGGGTGGGAAAAAATTGTGGATGGGACGACCACCCCGTCTGAAGTCCTTCAAGTCACACAGGAGTAACCCTTAGCATGCCGCAGTTTACCTACAAAGCCAAAAGTGGTCCCAGAGACTCAGTCGATGGGTCTATCTTTGCGGAAAACGTTCAGGCCGCCATTCAAAAAATTATCCAATTGGGCCAGACACCCATCGACATCCAGGTGGTGGGGGGCACAGAAACATCAAGTCCTGTCGGCTTTAAGAAACCTGCCTTTGCGTTGCCGACGGTCGCCCCGGTGCGCCTGACGGCCGTCGCTATCTTTACCAGATCGTTGAGCGATTTATTGGAGGCCGGCATGCCACTCCTAAGGGCCCTGGAACTTTTGTCGAAGCAAAAACTATCTCCCGCGTTTAAGCAAATCATCAGCCAGATGGCCAGCGAAATCAAGAACGGTTCCAGTTTGTCGTCGGCCCTCAAGGGCCACCCGGCGGTATTTAATAAATTGTATGTAAACATGGTCAAGTCCGCTGAGGCCAGCAGCAATTTGCCTGCCACCCTGGCGCGGCTGGGACAAAATCTAGAGCAGGACCTGCACGTCCGCGCCCGCGTCAAATCCGCGCTGTTGTATCCCTGCATCATTTTGATCGTGGGTATCACCACGGTCTTTGTGTTGCTGACGTTTGTACTGCCTCGGTTGACCGTGCTCTTCGATGATTTTGGGGCTGATCTTCCTTTATTGACCAAAATGGTCATGGGCTTAAGCGGTTTCCTGTCCCATTTCTGGTGGGCCATCCTGATGATCGTGGGGGTGCTGGTTTTTTATGCCAAACAGTGGAGTTCCACCGACCAAGGCCGTCGGCAGGTGAGCTCGTCCCTTTTGCGTTTACCCATCATCAGCGATTTTTTACGGGATGTGGAAATATCGCGTTTTGCCCTGACCTTGGGGACATTGCTGGAAGCTGGCGTGCCTATCACGTCTGCCCTGGAGGCTTGCGTGGGGGTCACGGACAATGCGGTCTATACGAGAGAAATAGAAATCGTGGCCCAAAAAGTGCATACCGGAATCAGTTTGAGCCAGGCTTTAAAGGCCGGCAAAGTTTTCCCGGAACTGGCGGTCAATTTAGTCATGGTCGGGGAAGAGACCGGGAAACTGGAACAAAGTCTCTACAAGCTAGCGCAAATCAGCGAGCAGAACAGCCGTGAAATCACCGAAAATTTTATGACTGTTCTGGGGCCGATCATCCTGGTAGTGATCGTGGGCATTGTTGGCATACTGATTGCCGCCATGCTGCTGCCATTACTCAAAATGAACATGATCATTAATTAATAGAGGAGCTGCGATGAACAAACAGGCGTTTACCTTGATTGAAATCATGCTGGTGGTCATCATCATCGGCGTCTTGGTGGCCATGGTGGTGCCCAACCTGGCCGGACGGGGAGACCAGGCCCGCAAAGTCGCGGCCCAAACCGACATTGAATCCAATCTCTCTGCAGCGTTGGATTTATATAAATTGGACACCGCCGCTTATCCAACCACCGAACAGGGGCTGGCCGCGTTGATCAACCAACCGACGGCGGCACCGGTGCCCACGAAATGGAGCGGACCTTACCTTAAAAAGAAAAAAATCCCCAAGGACCCCTGGAGCCGGGATTATGCGTACGCCTTTCCCGGCACCCACAACAGCGGCGAGTATGATCTTTTTTCTTTGGGTCCCGACGGAGTGGAGAGCAAGGACGACATCACCAACTGGGAAACAGAATGAGAGGACTCAATACGCATTCCGGCATTGTGCTGGCTGAGGCCCTGGTGGCTGTGGTGATCGTGTCGGTGGGGGTGGTTGTTATCATGCAGGCCCTGGTCGCGAATTTACGCGCCTCGATGGTGCAGCAAGATTATGCCAAAGCTTTGTTATTGCTGCAGGACAAACTGGAGGAGCGGTTTTTTCAAGACGCTGTCCAGGCGTCCAAACGAGAGGAGCCGGCCCCCAAACCTCTGGACCGTTTCCGTTATCAGTGGGAATACAAAAACGTTTTGCAGGACCGGTGGGTGGGATTAAAACAACTGGACATCGCCGTTTCCTGGGCCTCCGGAAAGAACGGACGGGAGCTTAATTTTAAGGCGTTTCTGCCAGATATGCACACGCAAGAGACAACCACTAGTGTTTTTTATAAATGACCCTAAAGCAAGGTCTTTCACTTTACTCGAGCTTTTGCTGGGTATGCTCATTGCTTCGCTGGTGGGTCTGGTGCTTTACGAAGTCCTGGCCAACGGGATCAAATTGCATCAAAAATCCCGTCACATCTATAAAATTTACCGGGAGGCCTTTGTGGCGTTTGAATTGTGGGGCCAGGATGTGAACAATGCTCTAAGTTACGATTTCAGCCAATCCTTCCCCGATATCAACGCTTTTGATGGCGACGAACAAGAACTCCATGTCATGCGCGCCACCACCGATGGCCTGAAAATGGTGCATTTTTACACGCGTGAATACAGGCATGAGTCCTCGCTGTTTAGGCACCGGGAAAATCTTGCCAAATTTTTGGCCGAGGCAGAGTCTCCCACGGAGCGTAATGAGCCCCGCACCAGCGAGGAGGTATTATCACACAATTTGCAGGGAAAAGGCGGGGTCAAGTTTAGTTATGGTTCCTATGTCAAAGATGCAAACCAGGCCAGCAAATTGTCCTGGACCAACACATGGCACGATAAGACTCTCCCTGCAGCCGTGCGCATGCGATTGCATTTATTTAACCCCGATGATGAGCACCGGCCGATTGAACTCAATCGGACCATTTATTTGTCCAGAAATTGGCAACAATGAACGTGCGGGCGGATAGATCTGGTATAATCCTCGTGTCGGTGTTGGCGGTCTTTACGGTATTGACCGTGTTTGCGTTGAGTTTGGGGAAGATCACCTCCGCCAACGCGCTTTTTTTAGAAAGCCGCATTGCCCAGGCCCGGGCCCGCGCAGCGTCGATCTCGGGCATAAACTATGCCGTAAATCTGATGACCCGTTTTCCCAGCACCGTGGATTCTCCCTGGCAGTGCGGGCTAGAACTCAATGGCCCGGCGCAGGCCGAAGAATACTTTAAGGATGTCAAAGCGGATCAGCACACCACGTTTAGCGTCACCGTAACGGATGAATCGCGGCGGCTGAATCTCAATGGCATGAATGCGGCGACCTATACGCTGTTGGCCCAATTGATCCAACAGTACGGATTTTCGTCAGATGTTGCAGACGGGATTGCTGCGGCGGTGGTGGACTGGGTAGATGCCGGCTCAGAGGTTTATACCACAAAAATGGGAACCCAGGGAGCTGAGGATTACTATATGCAATTGCCCGTCGCGTATAAGCCCAAGAATGCCCCATTTGATGTGGTGGAAGAACTGCTCATGGTCAAAGGGGTGACCGCCCCAATATTTGAAAAAATTAAAAATGATCTGACGGTTTTCCCACGCCAGGCGGTCGGGGCCATGAAGCTTAATGTCTGGACGGTGTCGGACCAATTGTTGAAGGTGACGATGGATGATCTGGTGGGCAAATACCCGGATCCGCAGAAAGTCATCAGCTTGGCCCAAGAATTTCGCGACACTGTCCAGCCCGTCAAACTTGATTCCATTGAGCAAGCTACTCTATTGTCACTCAATTACGTCATGGTCTCCGACCATTACCGCATCCGCAGCGTCGGAGAAGACTTAGCCAGCCGCAGAACGGCTCTGGTGGAAGCAATTGTCACCAAAAACCCCAAAGGGGGATGGACCATTGTTCATTGGATGGAAGAATGACCAGGTATAAGACCCGCACCATTATTGAACTCAATAGCCGCCACGCCAAATTGATCCAGGCGCAAGCGGGCAAGGTCACCCATTGCCGCTTTATGGACATCGGCGGTTTTGACGACGGGAAAATCATCAAACAATTGCAGGCCTTGCGGCGGGACATGGCCCTGGGTTTGGCCAATTCCCAGGTCATCGCGGTCATCTCCCGCCAGCACGTCATTGTGCGCTATCTGGATTTGCCGTCCACCGATCCGGAGGAGCTGCGCCGCATGGTGCAATTGCAGGCCATGAGCCAAGTCCCTTATAGTCCCGACGACATTGTGTTTGATTTTACCATCATGACCACCACGGCCGAAGGCCGCAGCCGCATCATGGTGGTTTTTATCCCCAAAGACATCATCGTGCGTTATTGGAACATTTTCATGGGGGCGCAAATTCCGCCGGCCATCATGACGGTCAGCTCCATCGGGATCATGGAATGGTACAAAATGAGCCGCACCAAAAATGACGGGGTCACGGTCATTGTGGACACGGACGCCCTGCAAAGCGAAGTTTGCCTGTGCGACCAAAAATATTTATTGACCTCCCGGTATGTGCCGCTTGGCCTGGCCAACTTTGAAGCCCAGGGGCCGCAGTGGCTCAAACATATTGATTTGACCGTGGATGGCTACAACCAAGATAAGCTGGGTCCATTGCCGTCGCGTTTGCTCATCATCTCGGTGCTGGACGTGGGCCAAAAGTTTCAACAATTTTTGAGCCAGGAATATAAACTGCCGGTGTATTTAATGCCCAGCGTCGAGCATTTTGTGCATACGCAAAAATCGCTGAAATGGCCCAAAGAGATTGTGGAGGGCAAGACCTCCGCCACAGCAGCCTTGGGCTTGGCGTTTGGTAATCTGGAGAACAGTATTAACCTCATCCCCACACAGCTGCATGCCCAGTACCAAAAACGGCAGGGCCGTTCGGCGTTTTTCCGGGCGGCGCGGGCCATTCTCTTTACCGCCATACTGGCAGGCGTGGCCACCTGGGCCAATTTTAGTAAAAAGCACCTGCAGCTGGACCGCTTAAAGCAACAGTGGCAAGTCACCAAAAAAGATTTGGATTCCATTGATAAAAAGAAGGCCCAGCTGGAGGCCTTGACCACGGCGCTGAACCAGCGCGTCATCATGATCGAGGTAATTAATGAAATTTACCGCTCCGCGCCTAAGGGGATCTCGCTGGTGAATATGACCTTAAATTCCAGACGCAATTTGAGTCTGCAGGGGGTAACCTATAAGGCAGGGGACATCAACCAATTTCAGGAAAGTTTGGTGAAGTCGCCGTTGTTTGCGTCCGTCAGCCTGGATTATGTGAACAAACGTTCGACGCAGGAACGGGAAATTCAGTATTTTAAATTAACCTGTCAAATTAAATAGACCATGCGGAGACTTTCTTCCAGAGAAACATTCATCGCCGGCATCCTGGGGACTTTGGTTGTGGTTGGCGGGATCGTCAATTGGGTGATCAAACCATTGCTCAGCGGGGGAGATGCGCTAAACAATGAGATCGAACTCAGCAGCCAGCGTTTGGCCAAGGGCCTGGAAAAGAAAAGCGGCAGCGACCGCCTGGAAAAAGAATATCAAAAGTTGGTCGCCATGTGGGGAGTGGCCTCGTCGGATCCAGCGGAGGCCTCGGAGCTGGTTTCCAAGCTGGAGTCCGCCGCCCAGGAAGCCAAAGTGAATATTATCAATATGGAGCCGCAGGCGGCCATTAAAGATGTTTTGGTAAGGTATCCGGTCGACTTAATCATCACCGGCCAATGGCCAGCCGTGGTGCACTTCTTATACCTGATCCAGACCCGGCCGCTCATGCTCAATATCGAGTCTATGAACCTGGAAAAATCCAATGACCGGGCCGCCTCTCTGCAAGGCAAAATCACGGTTTCGCGGCTGCGGATCAGCCGTTAGACCACATGCCCCCATGCAAATTAGTAGATGGGATGGATGTTATCTACCTAAGAAGAGGTGAGTTCCTGTTACGACAGATGAGCTGTAGCCGGGACTATATGCTCATTCACGGACTAATTCAGGTTCGTATGAAAGTCTGACTATATGTGTGGACGCTACGGATTCGCCAAAACTTCGACTCAAGTCAAAAAAAGGTTTAACCTCCAGAAGCTGCCCGAACAACTGCCTTTGCTTTACAACGTCGCCCCCCAGCGGGAAGTGCCCGTCATCTTGAATGAATCCCCAGATACCTTGAGCATGATTAGGTGGGGTCTTTTGCCTTCATGGTCAAAAGAGGACAAGACGACATATAGCATGATTAATGCCAGGGCCGAGACGATCATGGAAAAACCCTCGTATAAAAAGCTCATCCAAACTCGGCGTTGTTTAATCCTAGCTGATTCTTTTTATGAATGGCAAACGAAGGAAACCGGAAAAGTTCCCCATCGCATTTACCTAAAAAACGAAGAGCTGTTTGCTTTCGCCGGCATATGGGATCGTTGGGAAAAGGAAGGGAGGATAATCAAAACCTGCTCCATCATTACAACAGAGCCTAACCGACTCGTACGAACGATTCATGATCGTATGCCAGTGATCCTTGACAAAGCAAACGAAGCCGCTTGGCTTTCTAGCACTAGCATAGAAGCCGTTCTTGAAATGCTTGCGCCATCCCCTGAACAGGAAATGTTAGCGTACCCAATCAGCACACTGGTGAATTCGCCTTCCAATAACTCCGCATCGATTTTGGAGAGACTAGTACTCTAGAGAAGTTTTTCTGCTTCATGAACTGATTAAATTTTATTATGATGAAATCGATGTAAGTGTTCTATTGTGTCTTGTTCCATTACAGGTATCAAGGGACAAAAATTTTTGGTTGAGAGGACTCAAACCAACTAAGAGTATATTTTGCTATGCTGATCGTGAGAGGATGATGGATATCCATGGTCACGAGTGGGGTAGATTTAAATACAGTAACAGAGCTGATGGGGCATCAAACGATTGAGTTGACATTAGGATACGCGCGGTTGGCATCCTAGGTAAGAGGATTAATTCTACGGCTACAGAAGACCGGGATAATTTGGTCCCAATCTGGTCCCCAGCACAAAAGCACAAATTCTAGAAAATGCAGTTAAAGATACCCTAACACACGTGGTTGGGGTTAGCACAGTTATATAATTGCGCCTGTAGCTCAATTGGATAGTGCGTGACTCTACGGAGCGTATTAGAAGCATTTTCGTAACCTATTCAAATCATTGAATATTTAATCCATTCCGACGATAATCCCCCCACTATCACTTGAATCAGCTGGCATCATTTTTAAGCCATTACGAGCATTCGTGGACGCTTTTTGGACAGTTGGAGAAAGGGGGGTAAAGGCTTCTGTAGCCAATCGATCCCGCTGTAGATCTCCCTGTAGGCTTGTCTGTAGAAACATGTTGATCCCCATACGTCTTCCAAAAGAAATCCTAAAAAAATTGTAAAAGAATCCCAAAAAATGGAGCAAAATTCACGTTGGAGGGTTATTGTTTTCTTCCGTTGGGAACGGTCAATAGATTGTTGCCCCCCTGACGCCAGATAGAAGTCTGCCAAGCGAATAATTGATCCAGATCAACCGGTGGTATCATAAGTAAACGTTTATTGAGGTTAGGATTTTTTTCTTGGGCC
>JAKFXC010000091.1 GCA_021731625.1 Candidatus Omnitrophota bacterium | reverse complement strand
TTGCAACACTATATCCACCACACATCGACGACCGGCATGAGCCCCACCATGAGTTTTGTGGTGTTTAATTTCGTGCTGTTCTTCATGAATTGCTGTACCCTGTTTTACGTGGCGAAAAAAGAAGCATAGACCAAAATCCTGCTTTTTTGTGGTATACTATGATTATGAAAAAGTTATGGTACAGCCTAATCGTCTGGAGCATGTCTGGGGCCTTTTTGGTGGGTGCGTTGCTGTGTTGCTGCGCCCGTCAATTAGTCGCCGAGCAAACCACCGCTAAGGCCGGATGCTGCCATAAAACCGCGAAAGCGGATCCCGTTAAATGTACAGACGGATGCTCTTCATTTTTCAAGTCAGCTGAAAAAGCCAAGGTATTTGACCTCGCGCCTTCTTCTGGCGTGCATATGCCTTTGGCTATGGGACCAAGTTTTTCTGTTAAACCGGTTCACACCATCAAACCAGTATTCTTAAATGGTCCGCCAGGACCAGTGACGATGGTCCCGTTATACACCCAGTTCCATTCTCTCCGCGTTTAGTTTCATCCTAGCATAAGTTGTATTATTAATTTTCATCCTATCCTAGGGGAAAACTATGTTTAACTCTCTAAAATTGTTGGTGATGGTGATCGTCGTAATGAGCAGTGCGTTGGCTGATGCCAAGGACATGTGGTATTGTCCCATGCACCCAAGTTATACAAGCGATAAGCCCGGTCTTTGTCCGATTTGCGGTATGAGTTTGGTCAAAATGCAAGGAAATCCAAGCGCCGAAGCTGCGGAAATGAAGACCGCAGGGCATGCCGTAGTCTCCCTCAACACTCAACAAGTTCAGTTGGGCGGCATAAAAACGTTTTTGGTTAAGAAAGGCCAATGGACCAAAAGGGTCCGTGCGCCTGGATACGTGTCCACTGCCCATGATTTGTATAAATATCAGGACGAGTTTATTAAAGCCAGCATTGAGTATACGACGGCCTACCGAGACTTCAAACGCTTCGTGCACTTACGCCGGAACTGGGAGACTCACCGCCAACTTCAACTAAAATTGCACGCAGCCAAGGATGAATTGCTACGCTTAGGCTTTGGTGCCACGGAATTTGAGAAACTTGAAAAGGTCAGCTGGCGAAACGTGTGGCAGCAGCCGGAGTTATTGTTTTACAAGGATGACTCAATGTATTGGGTCGTTGCTCAGATTTTTGAGAATGATCGGGGCTTCGTGACAGCGGGACAAGAAGTTGAGATTGAAATACCGTCGTATCATGAGCGGGCCAAAGGGATTATTCGTACGGTCGGTGGGACATTGGATTTGGTGAGCCGCACGGCTAACGCCTTGATTGAAGTTAAAGATTATCGAGGCGAACTGGACGGTAATATGTTTGTTAATGTGAGCATCGCGATTGAATTGGGTGAATCGCTGATCGTTCCCAAAACAGCGGTGATGGATACGGGAATTCGAAAAATTGTTTATGTTCAGACCAGCCCCGGTGTATTTGAACCGCGCGAAATTAGAGTGACGGCCTTAGGGGACAATGGCTGGGCGGTCAAGTCTGGCTTAAAGGAAGGTGAGCAAATCGCCGTGGAGGGGAATTTTCTTCTGGACTCAGAAAGTCGTCTGCAAGCGTCATTCCAGGGGGCGATGGAAGGACATAACCATGGAAAGTAACCGTGAGGGCTTAATTGAACGCATCATCGAAGCCTCAGCCCGCAATAAATTTTTGGTTTTGCTCTTTACCGCCGTTGCCATCCTGGCGGCGGTATGGTCCGCCAAAAATATCCCGTTAGATGCTATCCCTGATTTATCTGATACACAGGTCATCATCTATTCACGATGGGATCGAAGTCCGGACATCATAGAAGATCAGGTGACATATCCCATCGTCTCCTCGCTCTTGGGAACCCCGAAGGTGAAGGCGATCAGAGGGTTTTCCGATTTCGGGTATTCGTACGTTTATGTGATTTTTAAAGACGGGACAGACTTGTATTGGGCCCGCAGCCGGGTGCAAGAACAGTTGTCCCGGATCACAGCTGCGTTACCCCAAGGGGTTAAAACGGAGCTGGGTCCCGACGCTACAGGGGTGGGATGGGTGTTGCAATATGCACTTGTAGACTCGAGCGGTAAACATAGTTTGCAGGAATTGCGCAGTTTTCAAGATTGGAATTTGCGCTACGCTTTGCAAAGTGTACCCGGTGTCGCGGAGGTGGCCGCTCAGGGTGGCTTTGTGAAGCAATATCAGATCACCGTTGATCCCAATAAGCTGCTCGCCTATAAGATTCCCATTGCCAAAGTGATAGACGCTGTGCGCATGGGCAATGAAGAAGGGGGAGGCCGTTTGCTGGAGATGAGCGGGGCTGAGTATATGATCCGCGGCCATGGATATGCCAAGTCCATTGAGGATTTGGAAGCGATCGCGGTGGGGGCCAATGCGAATGGTACACCCATTTTGATTAAAAACATCGCCAACGTCAACATCGGTCCTGATATCCGCCGGGGCGTTCTAGATTTAAACGGGGAAGGCGATGTGGTGGGAGGCACTATTGTCATACGCCAGGGTGAGAATGCGCTGACGACGATCAACGCGGTCAAACAACGGTTAAAGGACATTGGGCCGTCCTTTCCGGAAGGCGTTAAAGTTGAGATCACCTATGACCGCTCGGAATTGATCTTAAGGGCCATGGACAACCTGCGGCGCCAGCTCATCGAAGAGATGCTTATTGTCAGTTTGGTCATTGTTATTTTCTTATGGCATTTTGCCTCCGCTTTTATTCCCATCATCACAATCCCTATTGCGGTGCTCTTGTCTTTTATTCCGATGCTGGGCATAAAATTGACATCGAACATCATGTCTTTGGCAGGGATTGCCATTTCCATTGGCGTCTTGGTGGATGGAGCCATTGTGCAGATGGAGAATGTTTATAAACGTTTGGAGGAGTGGCAGGCCCAGGGACGACAAGGCAACGCCCACGACATTATTTTAAAGGCGCTTAAAGAGGTGGCACCTTCCGTCTTTTTTTCTCTTCTCGTCATCGCGGTTTCATTCTTGCCGATTTTTACTTTAGTCGACCAGGAAGGCCGGTTATTTAAGCCTCTGGCGTGGTCAAAAACGTTTGCCATGGCCATTGCCGCGATACTTGCGATCACATTGACTCCTGCCCTGCGGATGCTTTTTATTAGTGGCAAGGGTAAGTATTATCCAGAAGAAAGACATCCGGTCAGTCGGGTGCTCTTTAAACTATATGAACCCGCCTGCCGTTTTGTCCTTCGACACGCGCGGGCCACCGTTGTTGTGGCAGCTCTCTTGGTGCTGACGACCATTCCGGTTTATATGAAATTGGGATCGGAGTTCATGCCGGCCTTGTGGGAAGGCCAGATTCTGTATATGCCAACCACCATGCCGGGCATTTCGGTGGCAGAGGCCCAGAAACTGTTACAAACCCAGGACCGCATTTTAAAGAGTTTTCCAGAGGTGGAAAAAGTTTTTGGTAAAGCCGGCCGCATCGAAAGCTCAACGGACCCGGCCCCTTTTTCCATGATGGAAACGGTGGTCGTGCTTAAGCCCGAAGACCAATGGCGGCTGAAAGACGGTAGACGTTTGAAGCATGATGAGTTGATTGCGGAAATGGACACGGCCTTAAAAATTCCCGGCACCACCAATGCCTGGACCATGCCTATTAAAAACCGTATTGACATGCTCTCGACGGGTGTGCGCACGCCGATAGGCATCAAGGTCTTGGGATCAGACCTTAATGAGATTGAGCGCATTGGGACAAATTTGGAAAGAGTGCTTAAGGACCTGCCAGGGACCCGCAGTGTCTTTGCAGAGCGGGCGGCAGGAGGTTTCTTTCTGGATTTCGATCTGAAACGGGATCAGTTGGCGCGGTATAACCTTTCGGTGGCAGACGCGCAAATGACGATTGCTTCCGCCATTGGCGGAGAGGAAGTGACCCGCACCGTCGAAGGTCGCGAGCGGTATGGTGTCAATGTGAGATATCCCAAGGAATTGCGCGATGATCCAGAGAAGCTAAAAAATGTCCTGATCGCAACTCCATCCGGCGCCCAAATTCCCATATCCCAAGTGGCGGACATTGTGGTGCGAACAGGGCCTTCAATGATCCGCAATGAGAATGGCATGCTGGCCGGGTATGTTTACGTGGATGTTGCCGGGGTTGACATAGGGAGTTATGTCGAAAAAGCCAAGAAAAAAGTGGCCGGGGAATTGAAAGTGCCGCAGGGTTACAGTTTTCTCTGGAGCGGTCAATATGAGAACATGATCCGAGTAAAAGAGCGGTTGACCGTAGTCATTCCGCTAACGCTCTTTATCATCGCGCTGCTGCTTTTTATGAACACGAAGTCATGGGTCAAGACGGGCATTGTGTTATTGGCGGTCCCTTTTTCGCTGATTGGGGCGGTATGGCTGTTGTGGATATTGGGATACAACATGTCCATTGCCGTTTGGGTAGGGATGATTGCGCTTATGGGTTTAGATGCTGAGACAGGGGTCCTGATGCTTTTGTTCCTGGATCTTTCCTATGGTGATGCCAAGCGTCGCGGCCAGTTAAATTCTCAGGAAGAATTAAGGGAGGCCATTGTTCACGGAGCGGTGCGTCGTGTGCGCCCTAAAATGATGACGGTCATGGCGGCGCTTTTGGGACTTCTGCCGATCATGTGGTCGCATGGCACAGGTTCGGATGTCATGAGCCGCATTGCCGCACCTATGATCGGCGGGTTGGTCACCTCATTTACGCTTGAGCTTTTGGTCTATCCCGCCATTTATTTTCTATGGAAAGCCAGGGGGCTTTCCGGTAGAATTAAACAATAGGGGTCTGTCCCTACTATTTCAGGAGGCAATATGAATAATGTCTATGCTTTAGTTTTAGCCCTTGGTTTAATGACAATACCGGCCTTGGGTTACACAGCAGAAGCGCCGGCGGTGGTTGCTGATCCAGTGGCCGCAGCAGCCGCAGAGGTGCCCATCGAAGTCGGGAACAAAATCTGCCCGGTTTCAGGTGAGAAAATTGGCGGGATGGGGGAAGTGGTCAAGCATGAGCACAATGGCAAGATTTATAATATGTGCTGCAGCATGTGCGCCAAAGATTTTAACAAAGACCCGGACAAATATGCCAAAATCGCCGACGATGAAGTGAAAGTCGAGGCCCCCGCCGCCTATTGATGGAGTTGTTGCCGATTCACCCCATGCTGGTGCACTTTCCCATTGCCCTGTTTTTGACGGCATGGTTCCTCAATACGGCAAGTTCCTTTCTTAAAATCGAAGCGTTGACGCAAGCCGCCTGGATCGTGTATGTCCTGGCGGCTTTTTCTTCCCTCTTGACCGTCGCCAGCGGTTTATGGGAAGCCGACCGCCTGAATTTGCACCACCCCGTCGTATACGCCCATCGCAACTTTGCCTTGGCCTCACTGGGCGTTTCCTGGCTCAGTCTAATCACCGTCCTGGTGCTACGCCGCCGCCGGCCTTCCGTCATTCCGTTTGTGTTTGCTTCTGCCTGCTGGTTGTCGATGGGGCTGGTCCTCACCGCTGGGTACTTCGGCGGGGAAATGGTGTATAAGTATGGCATCGGCATTAAGTAAGCGTTTTCTGCATTTATCCTCGCTATCTTGTTTTTCAGTAATATATAGACTACACTTAGTATAGTTATGAGATCTCCTCTGATTAGTCTTTTTATTGCCGTATTTATTTTAAATTCACTCAGCCCTGCCGCCTTGGCCCAGTCCAATGGGTTGGACTTGCCATCTTCGAGGACTGCTTCGCTGCCCGCGCCCGGCACCATGGTTTATTTAAGCCCCAAGTCTAATCCGCCCGTCCTCATAGGTCTTAAGGTGCATCCGGACAATCCTTTTCGATTCGATTTCGTTATGGACAAGGGCGACACAGAGATTTCAGTTCCTGCGTTAAAAGAGATATCCGCCAAGCTCATTAAATATTTTTTGGCATCGATCACCACTCCCGAAAAAGACCTCTGGGTCAATCTAAGTCCTTACGAAAAAGACCGCATCGTCCCCGAAAGTTTCGGGCAAACCCATATGGGGCGGGACTTGCTGGCCCAGGATTACATGCTTAAGCAAATCACGGCCTCGCTTATTTATCCGGAGGATAAAATCGGCAAAAGATTTTGGCAGCGCATCTATGAAGAATCTGCCAAGAAATTTGGCAACACCAACCTTCCGGTCACTACGTTTAATAAAGTCTGGATAGTCCCGGAGACAGCGGTGGTATATGAGAATGCGCAGAATGGAACGGCATATGTGGTGGAAAGCCGTCTGAAGGTGATGTTGGAATCGGACTACCTGGCGCTGGGTAGGACCGGCGGCTCAAAAGTAGGGCAGAACCAAGCCCATGACATCGGCAAGCAGATTGTCCGCGAGGTGGTGATCCCGGCTTTGACAGCAGAAGTCAATGAAGGTAAGAATTTTGCCCAGTTGCGCCAGGTTTATAACAGCATGATTCTCGCGGTTTGGTATAAGAAGAAAATCAAAAACAGTATTTTATCGCAGGTGTATACCGACAAGAATAAAGTCGCCGGAGTCTCCATTGATGACCGGCAGGAAAAACAAAAAATATATGAGCAGTATCTGCAGGCATTTAAAAAGGGCGCCTACAACTACATCAAAGACGAGTTCGACCCGGTGTCGCAGAGAACCGCCCCCAGAAAATATTTTTCGGGCGGAGAGAATTTTTCAGGCATAACAGACCTGGCCCAAATTGTGGACGCGAAGACTGCCGCGCCGGGGGTGTTGTCCAGGGTTTCACAAATGGCTAAGGGCAGGAAGCCGGCGGTGGTGATTGCCGCGTCCTTAAAAATCGAAGGGGCAGCTGACACGGGCGCGAGGCGTTTTGATACAGCGATGAAGGTCAATATCAAAAGTGTTGTCTCTAGCTTGCTACTAGGGGTACAGATCGCCCTGCAAGGCACGCTGCCGCCGGTCGTTTCCGCGCAACAGGGGAGCGCTCCCCAAACAATATTAGAAATCAATCAAAAGACCATCAAAGGTCTGGGGCTCTTGCCGTCCATAATCGATAAGCAGGCTATAAGAGAAATCGCCGCCAAAGAATCTTATTTAGTGCAGGCATTGGCTGTTGAATTTGCCTCATTCGACCAAGAGAAAATCGATCTTTTCGTTTCTTCGCTGGACCTGAAAAATAATCCTCTGAGGGCAGACGACATTAGACAGAAAATATCTGCGCTCAAGGAGATCATGCAATTGTTTAATGCTCAAGAAACCGGGAGATTAGGAATTCGCGTGCAGTTGTTTAAGCGGCTTTTTCATGGCCGTAATGAAACGGCCAGAGTCAACCCGGAGCTCTTCCTAAGAATGCTCAAGTTTTTTTCAAAAGAAAAGGATGCCGATTTAGGGTTTTATCGACAGGCCATTGAGGAGTTTCCCCGGGTTTTTAATCCCCATCCTATGCCTCCCGTTGATCAACCGGCCCTAGAAAATTTGATCGCCAAATACAAGAAAATTGTGCCGGTGAACACTTATGAATCTTTGTCAGGAAAATCTAGCCTTAAACACCTGCGGTATACCCTGTTGACGATTTTAAATCTCATCGCAGCCAATGTTCCTGTTAGTGAGGAATTATTGACTGTCACAAAAGCGAAAGTGCTTACGGCGGATTGGTATAACGGCACAATTTCAAGAAAGGACCTAGAGGAAAGATTTGGCAGGAACGCGGAACGGATTTTTCAAATTTTGAAAAATGACAGTGAATGGGAGGCGGTGACGGAAGGAGAAGGTCGTCTCAAATCGCTGAGCGAACAATTATTTGCTACGTTGGCAAAAAGTTTTTTTTATTCAGAGATTACAAATATCGTGGATTTTTTAATTGAAGCCGCAGTGCTCCAGGAGGCGCGGTTCAATGCGTTCAACAACCTCAAGACGAATGAACTGAAATTTGGAAATGAGTTTATAATGCGCACGAAAATTAATGAGATCCTCGCTTCTTTTTTCCACGAGCTCGGACATAGTCTTCACCCCCTCGGCCTTGGCAAGAATGCTTTTGTTCGGGAATTGGTGGCTGATATCTATATGTATTGGGGAGTGGAAACCGTTTTGGGGCAGTCACCGAAGAAGCCATTCAAATATCAGGGGCAAAGAATAAGGGAAAGAATCGATGACCAGACGAAACGAAGATTGTTCTGGAAGAGGGTGATTTATTATTTAGAAACTGGCCACGATTTACTCAAAGGCGAGCATTATTTCTCCAGCTTACAAATGAAAAATCTTCTTGAAGCGTTAAACGGGGAAGTTGACTGGAAGCTCATGCTCCAAGCCCTGGAAAGAGTTGGCAATGATTATAAAGAGAATCGCCTGGAGCCAACACTTGCAAGGTTCTTAAATACAACAGCTAGGGCGATCCAGAAAGACCAAATCGAGAATGCAGGTCTCAATTGGTTGGGTGTGACCAAAAAACTCTCCGCTCTTGGGCTAGGTTTCACTTTGGAAAATAGTCCATCTGAATTTCTTATTCTTCCGACGACAAATTTATCTGAACAGTTGGCATCCTTTAACGAGGATGCGCCTAAGATTTTATCCACCATCCAGGAAGTTTTAAATATTCCCATGGATAAATTTGCCGCCGCATTATTAAATGAATACCTGCAGCTTAAGGAAGGAAAAGGGTCTGGGGGGCATTCTTACGAAATTTATTATGCAGGCGACCTAGCGGTATCAATGCTTCGGAAACTTTTGCCTCCAAGTGAGGCCATGGTGGCATCAGAAATAAAAAACGCCGCATTTGCGCTGGGCAGTGAAGACGAGCCGGACGGCATTTCCAAATACGCTTTTTTGACTGTCGACGGTGTTCCTCGCCGATCCCTAAAACCCGGCTCCACGCGGTTTGTTTTTGACCTGGGCGGGGCCATTGGCAGTGTGTTTGCAGATCAAAGAATGACCCACGACGAATTGGTCCAAAAGTATGTTGAGCTGAGTGCTCGGCGCATCGCGGTTCCTCGCGTTCTTGCTGCTGGATGGACAGGGCAAGGAAATTCCTATTTACTCATTGAAAAGATTCAGGGGAAAAACATCAATGAGTACGATGCCCTAGAGCCCGTGCAAGTGGATGCGGTCGAGAGTTTTGTTAAGCAACTGGTTGAAAAAAATATATTGGTAACAGATCTTATGCAAAATATGTTTTGGGATGAACAAAATCAGCGGGTGGTTTTGATAGATGTGGAGCAAGTATATCTTCCGGGCAAATCCAGACCAGCGTTGGATTCGACTTTAGAAAAATATTACCCGCAAAAAATTTTGTTCAATCAAATATATGACCTGGGGCAAAAAAAGTCAGATCCTCCCCGAAGCCAGGCCATGATCACAGACATCCAGGGCGGTATCGATTTTCAGGCCGACAAGGTCAATGTCGAATTACAAAATGCCGGCCAGGAGATCAAGTTTAATTCGGATCCTGCTTTGCTGGGGCAGCTTCAGGATGCGGCTGGTTTTTCGCCGGTCATCACAGACATCCAAATTTTAAATGACCTGCCGCTTTTTTTTGGCTTAAACCCTTCCTAAAACTCTCTCTAATGGCGTGGTTTGCGTGGTATACTTATCCTTAAGGAAGGTGTGCCGATGAATGAACTTTTGCTGGCTTTTATCCCAATTTTCTTCGCCATGGATCCCGTCGGCCTATTGCCCATTTTCGCAGGCCTGACCCAGGGTCTAAGTGCGGACAGCAAACGCCGCATCATCGGCCAGTCGTTGATCACGGCCACGGCGGTGGCCGTGGGTTTTATTTTTTTAGGCAGGTTTATTTTTCATGTCCTGGGCATCGGCATGGGGGATTTTATGGTGGCGGGAGGGGTCATTTTGTTTATTCTCTCCATGCAGGATTTGACCGGCCACCGCAGCACCTCGCCCAGCCTCGACGATGTGGGGGCAGTGCCCATTGGAACTCCCTTGATCGTGGGGCCGGCGGTTTTGACAATGTGCCTGATCTCCATGAACGAGCACGGCTTAGGGTTGACCCTGGCAGCGGTGTTGCTCAATGTCCTCATCGTCGGCATCCTCTTTATCTTTGCCGATTTTTTTATCAATTTCGTGGGGCCCAGCGGGTCGCGCGCCATTTCCAAAGTCCTGTCCTTGCTTTTGGCCGCCATCGGCGTCATGATGGTCCGTCGCGGCATCATCGAGATCATTTCAACCTTCCGGGTTTAGTCCTTCTATGGCCAACCGCTTCCGCAATTACCTTTTGACCATTGTTTTGACTTTTTGTTCGGTGGCGGTCTTGGCCGCGGTGGGCGGGTACTATCTTATTGCCACCCCGGCGGGTGCTAAGCGGGTGGTGGATTTCTTTTTGCTGCGGTCGGCCAAATACGCGTCGATCAGTTTGGGATCATCGTCGGGAACCATCCGGCAAGGGCTGGTTCTAAAAAATGTCAACATCAGGAATTGGCCAGACTTGGGGCCGCAGGCGATCGTGCATTTGCAGCGGGTGGATGTGCGGGCGATCTCGCTTGAGCGGCCCAAAATCGAGATCACTGTTTTTAACGGCCGCCTGGATTTGCCCAATTGCGAGCCGGTCATTTTCAATGCCCATTACAGCGGCGGCGTCATCCGCAGCAATGTGTACAGCAAAGGGCTGGACGTGTCGGTCATCACCCGGCCGTTTTTGCCGCCCCGGATTTGGCGAAATTTAGAGGGATCGGTCTCGGCCATCGATTTAAATGTGAATGGTCCGCTGGACCGGCCCCGGGTGGAGGGCCATTTTTATGTGGACCGGATCCGTTATACCGACCGGACTGTGCGCGAAGGCACCGCCCGGGCGGACATATTTTTTAGCCACCCCAAAGACGAATGGCAAATGGAAGGCACGGCCATTTTGGAGACGGGCCTGGTCATGGTGCACAACACCATGATTGAACTGCTACAAAGCAAGGCCATCTTTAAAGGCGATGTCCTTGATCCTGACTTACAAATATTCGGGACCGCCCAAAAAGACATTTACACCATTGATTTGAAAATCGACGGGACGCTGCAGAATCCGCAGCTGCATGTGCGGGCCGACCCGTATTTGAGCGAGGATTCCGCCCACATGCTCTTGGGGCTGGGCAATTGGGCCCCGTCGGACATTTCCTTTCAGGAGAACTCCGAGCGGTTCGGCATCCGCCGGCAAATCTCCGAGGGCCTCCGGGTTGGATTTGAACTGGAGCAATTGCAATTGCGGCCGGGGGACCCGGCCACCCGTCCGGAATACTACCGCACCTTGCATGGCGAGTATGCCTTGACGGACAAACTGTCCGTGGACTTGGATGAGCGCTTGCGTCCTAGGCGCGAGGGCAGCACCGGCATTTCGTCGGGAGACGGTCAGGCCCAGAACGAGTCCCGCCTGTATTTGAGGTACAAAAATTTGTTTTGACATCCCCGTGTTTTTATTTATACTGTGGTAATACAAAGTATTACTACCGGAGGATTTTATGCCAAAAGTCAAAGGGATGGACGTCATCACCTTCAAAGCGGACCGGGACTTGACCCGATTGCTTAAAGGCATTCGCAACCGCTCGGAGTTTATCCGCGCCGCCGTGCTGGAGGCCTTGGACAATGCCTGTCCGTTCTGCCGCGGCACCGGCGTGCTTACGCCGCACCGTAAAAAACACTGGAATGATCTCTCGGGCCACCATACTAAGAAGGAGTGCCAGGAATGCCACGAACAGGTTTTAGTATGCGGACACTGATTTTTATTGCGCTGATGGCGGGCTGGACTTTGCCGGCCCACGCTGCGCCGCTTAAGGCGGTTGCTACTTTCAGCATCGTGGGTGACATGGTGCGGCAGGTGGGGGGCGACCAAGTCGAGGTCACTGTCCTGGTTGGTCCCGACGGAGATGTCCACACCTTTGAACCCGGCCCGCAGGAGAGTCAAAAGCTTGCCCAGGCGCAGCTGGTTTTTGAAATCGGCCTGCATTTTGAACCTTGGTTGGCTAAAATGTATGCCGCCAGCGGCTCTTCCGCCAAACGGGTGGTCTTAAGCGAGGGGATTGAGCCCATCGAATCAACCCCTGGCCAGATGCAGGACGTGGATCCGCATATCTGGCTGGATGTGAGCAATGCCATGGTCATGGTGGAGCATATCCGCGACGGATTAATTGAAGCCGATGCGGCCCACAAGGCCGTTTACGATGCCAACGTCCAGAAATATTTGCAGGATTTGGGGCGGTTGGACGACCAGATCATTGAAGCATTGCAGAACATATCGGATGAAGGGCGCAAACTGGTCACCAGCCACGACACCTTCGGATACTTTGCCCGGCGCTATGGGTTTAAAGTGATCGGCACTGCTTTGGGCTCTGCCACCACTGAAGCCGCCGACCCTTCGGCCGCCGCCATGGCTGAGATCATCGACCGGATCAAGGCGGAACACATCACCGTTGTGTTTGTGGAAAACATGCACAACCCTAAATTTTTGCAATCCATTGCGGCCGACGCCCATATTAAGGTAGCGCCGGCCCTCTACACCGATGCCTTAGGGCCAGCCGGCAGCCCCGGCGAGAGTTACCTCAAAATGATGGAATACAACGCCCGCATTCTGGCTGAAAATCTGTCATGATCTCTTATTGCCGCCATACCCACACCCATCCCGACCCAAAGGACAAGACGCTGGCCCTGGAGATCAAGGATTTGACCGTGTTTTATCCCGGTGAGGAAAGTCCGGCCATCAGCCAAGTCCAGGTGTCGGTGGCAGCGGGGGCGTCGCTGGCTTTAGTGGGCCCCAATGGCGCCGGCAAGTCCACCTTGTTTAAAGCGATCAGCGGGCTTTTGCCTTTGCGCTCGGGACAGATCAAAATTTTTGGCCACCGGCTGCAAGAATGCCATCAACGCGTGGTGTATTTGCCTCAGCGCAGTGATATCGATTGGCATTTTCCGGTGCAGGTGCTGGATTTTGTGCTGTTTGGCCGTTATGTGCATATGGGTTGGTTTGCCCGGCCTCAAGCCCGCGATGTCCAAATGGCCATGGCCCGGCTCGATGAGGTCGGTGGCGCGGATCTACAATCCAAACACATCAGCAAGCTTTCCGGTGGGCAGCAGCAAAGGGTGTTGATCGCCCGGGCTTTGGTCCAGGATGCGGACTTGTTATTGCTCGATGAACCGCTCAACGCCGTTGACAGCCGCACCAGGGATGTGGTGGCCAGAGTGCTCGATCGCATGAAGGCCAACGGCAGGACTGTCCTTGTGGCCACCCATTATTATGACCAGGAAGAAGGCCGTTACGACGGGGCCATTTATCTGCGGGACGGGGAACAATGTTGTTAGAGCCATTCCACTATCCATTTATCCAAAGGGCCTTGCTGGTTGGCTGCATCATCGGGGTGGCGGCGGCCTGCCTGGGCACCATTGTGGTTTTGCGCCGGATGTCGCTGGTCGGCCACGCCTTGAGCCACAGCGCTTTGCCGGGACTCGTCATTGCGTTTTTGCTGGGTGTCCCCATTTTTGCTGGGGCGATGGTGGCAACTGTTTTGACCGCTCTGGCCATCGGGTTTATGGCCCGGGACAATGAGGTGTACGAAGATACCGCCATAGGCATGATTCCGACGGTGATGTTTGCGGTGGGCATTTTGCTCATGAGCCTGGGAAAATTTTACCGGGATTTATTTGCCATGCTCTTCGGCAATATTTTGGGCGTGAGTCCCGCCGATATCGTTTGGATCAGCTTGATTGCCGTTTTGGTGCTGGCCGGGTTGGTTTTATTTTATAAAGAGATAAAACTGGTGTGCGTTGACCCGGATTATGCCCGCACCCTGGGGATCCCGGTCAGGGGATTGCGGTACGGGCTGTTGGTCTTGCTCGGCCTCACGGTCGTAGCGGGGATTCAGGCGGTTGGGACTGTGCTCACCAGCGCTTTATTGGTTTTGCCGGCAGCAGCCGCGCGACTTTTGACCGATCGTCTTAATGTCATGATGGCTTTGGCCAGTGGGTTTGCAATGCTGGCCACATTAGGCGGTGTGCTTGCCTCCTATTATTTTGGTTTTTCATCCGGGGCAGCCATTGTGCTGTTTTCAGCCTTGATCTTTGCCTGCGCCTGGGGCATTGGTCGGCTGCGACGGCAGAGAGGGTGAAGAACTTATTAAGACCAGTTGAAAAGTGGACAGGCAAAAAAACGTGGTTCATAGAGGTCTTGACCATCAACAAAGAGCCTAGAAAAGAGTCACGGGGATTGAGACATCAAGAGAATTGTTTTGGAAAATAGATGTGACAGATAAATTAAGAAAACTTCTATTTAAGACATTTCCAAAATCAGCCCAGCCTGGACTATGAAATATATATTTTCATCGCTTTTATTGACAAGGCATCATGTATAAGTATAATCGCATGTAAATCTCCTATTATAAGCTTATGTTAACCAAAACCAGCAAACAAGTGATCAGTGCTTTAGTTGAACTGGCCAAACTCAAGGAAGGGGAGTGGCTGGGTGTCGGCGTTATTGCGCGTGAGATCAAAGCGCCCCAGAATTATCTGGGTAAAATGTTGCAGAATTTTGCCCTTAAGGGCTTAGTGATATCTCAAAAAGGATTGGGAGGCGGCTTTCGATTGGCCAGGAATTCTGCTGAGATTACTCTTTTTGATGTGGTTGAGCCTATTGAACACGTGAGCGTATGGTCAGGGTGTGCGTTGGGAATGAAAAAATGTTCGGATACAAATCCCTGCGCGGTTCATGATGAATGGAAGACGGTTAAAGACCATTACTTAAATTTCTTGAAGAAGACAACGATTGCAAGTTTAGGTAAGTAGCTTTTTAAGACAACTGCTACTTTTTTATTTCTCTTAAAATAGGATACATACATGCTATTTTGAGTTATTTGAGGGCACAAGTTTTGAAGTGATTTTAAAAGGAACTAAGAAATTCAGCCCATGTTTGTTGAGAGGCCAGGCCGAAGACTTAAAGAAACCCTGATGGATTTTGTGGAGGATCGCCCTAGCCTTAGGAGTTTCTTTAGGGAAAGAGTGCTTATTATTTATTTCCTGGACAAGTTTTTTGAAGTGTTATTCATAGCGTCGGGCGCATGGATTTTTGCGGCCGTGGCCGGGTTGATGTTCATTTTGCCGGGACTGTTTTTTATACCAAAGGAAGCCGAATTCGCCAAGATGCACGAAGAGGCGAAGCAAAATAAGGATACTTTGATAAATGATAGAGGTTAAGTTATTACAAAAACTGCTCAATACCAAAGATGCCGAATTAAGAAAGATCGAGATGGATCGCCGGCGGACAAGGTTGCGGTCTTTGCGGTATTTTGTGGGAGTGCGGGAAAGAGCAATCAACGGGCGGTGTTCCAAGCAGCCCTTTGGAAGCAGAACAACAGAGAAAAAGCAAAACGAAAATATCAGGGAAATAAAGGTTGATTTAAAGAGGGACGAGAATTTTTCTGAGACGTAAGTACCGGAAGAGCGAACAGAGGGGCTTTAGAATGGTAAAGAAAGAATATTATGTGCTCCGGTTGATGGGGGCCATCATATGCATGTCGTCACCGGCCTATGCCGGAGAGTATTTTAATAAACATTTGCCCAAATGGCTGACCGCAGATTTGGAACTGCGGCATCGGTTTGAATGGCGTTCCGATTTCGACTTTAATAAAAATATAGATGATAATGACGGATTTAATCTGTGGCGGGCGAAATTAGGCTTAACGTTTAAGCCGACGGATGACCTGAAATTATTTTATCAATTTCAAGATGCCCGGATATCGGATGACTCAACCAGCGGTTCCAAAGCCACATTTGAAGATTGGGCTGAAACCAAACAGCTTTGGGTGGAAGGACAAAAGTCAAAATTGGATGGTGACATATTAGGGTTGACGCAATTAGCTGCCAGATTCGGTCGCCAGGAATTTTCGTATGGATCGCAAAGACTCGTTGGTCCGGTCCATTGGTCGAATATCGGCCAGGTCTTTGATGCCGGCAAAGTGAATTTACAATTTGATAAAGCGCATTTAAATGTGGCTATTTTCGGCGGAGGAAAAGTGCTGGTAAAATCTCCGCGGGAACAGAATGATTTTTTTGACGGCTCAGCGAATGAGCGGATAGGTGGTTATTACGCTACCTATAGCGGAATTACAGACACGGTTCTTGAGCAATATGTCATAAACCGTAATACGGATGGAAAAACAGTTTCTTTCGGTCAGACAGGTGATGGAGAAATTGAGGATTATACAATTGGCGCCCGAGTGAAAGGAAAAATTGCGGACACGGCCTTTGATTATGAAGTTGAAGCTGCAAAACAAGTAGGAAATTCCGGGACACTGGACGCTGATGCTCAAATGGCGGTAGCTATTCTAGGCTATAGCTTTGATCACGCGTGGAAACCGCGAGTTGGTTTTGAATATAATTACGCGTCAGGGGATGATCATTCAACGGATGATAAACGAAAAACTTTTGATAATCTTTACCCGACCAATCACTTGTTCTACGGCTATATGGATTTTGTCAGCCTGCAGAACATCAACAATTACCGTTTTCAGTTAAATGCCTTCCCAACAAAAAAGTTAGAATTAGAAGCAAACCTACATTTGATTTATTTAGATACTCCCAAAGATAACTTATATCAGGCTAATCAAACCATCAAGCGCGCAACTGCCGATGGGGCAGACAGTCATGTCGGTAATGAAATTGATTTATTGGCTAAGTATAAAATCTGCAGCTATGCCAACCTCATGATCGGTTATTCACATTTGTTTGCCGGTGCTTATTTAAAAGATACCGGGGCAGGAGATCATGCGGATTTTGCTTATGTGCAGACAACGATGAATTTCTAATTATTAAAAACAGTAAAAAAAAGTAGCTATCAGATACATTTTTATAAAAAAAAGTTAATATATGTTTATGCGTTTATATCCGCAGGGCGTTGTAAAAGGTTTATTGGGGGTTGCCGTCTTGTCCGTTTTGATTGTGATCGGCTCCCGCAAGTTAATGTACTTTGATGCGGCGTTAATTCCATACCTTATTGCGACCATCTTCGCTATTTTTGGAAGTTTGTATCGTTATTCCGTCTGGCTTTCCCGTCCACCGACTAGGATTTTATGGGAACGGAGTCTAAAATCTTTATTTAGCAGGCAGTTTTTGCTAAACATCTTCTCAATCCTGAGAGCTTTAATTGAGAATTTACTTCTTCAGAAATTTATAGGAAAACGAAGTCATTATCGCTGGGCGATGCATTTTTTATTGGCGTGGGGATGTATCTTAGGATTTGCCGTCACGTTTCCGCTAGTTTTCGGCTGGCTTCATTTTGCTCATCCGGTTGGGGATCCGCACATGTATCAATTGTATGTTTTCGGATTTCCCATGATGATTTTTGATCCCTACGGTATCATAGGATTCTTATTTTTTAATTCCTTAAATTTTTGTTCTTTGATGATTGTGATCGGAACGATCATGGCATTTTCCCGGCGACTCATTCATCCGGGAGAAATCACCACCCAAACATTCACTAACGATATTCTGCCTTTGTTGATTTTATTTGCCGTTGCTGTCTCCGGGCTGGCGTTGACATTCAGCACTCATTATTTGGCAGGCCAGCATTATCGAATATTATCGACCGTCCATTGCTGGACAGTCGTTTCATTTTTGGTGTATCTCCCGTTCGGTAAGTTTTTTCACATTTTTCAGCGGGCCGCTCAAATGGGAGCGGAATTATAT
>JAKFXC010000051.1 GCA_021731625.1 Candidatus Omnitrophota bacterium | reverse complement strand
TTTAGCTTCGGAGTATCTATGGCCATCGTCGGCGTCATCGGCGGCAGGGGCACATGAAAGGGACAAAGCGCACACGTGAAAAAAATTCTTAACATTTTTTCTCTTCTATTTGTTCTGACCCCACTCTTTTGGGCAGACCCTCAACCTGCCAGAGACGACCCTCGAGAAATTGCGGACAGCAATACTTTGAGCTTGAGTGGTTTTCCTGATCAGGCGAAGACCCTCAAGGACACTGCCTCCCGTTTATACTACGACAATGGAAACCAAATGATCGTGGCCCATTTTAACGCCGACCGTGAGGCAGACGGGTTATTTCAATACCTGGATCTGGATGGCACGGTGATTTGCGAGTTAACTTTTGTTAAAGGTCAGTTTATGAAGGAAGGCACCCCATACAACGGCAATTTTCAGTGCAAGGACCAGGCAAGTCGTTTGCGTTTGAATGCGGATTATAAAGAAGGAAGGGAAGACGGTGTGTTTCAAATGTTTTCCAGCAACAATAAAATGATCATGGAACAAAACTACCGCAACGGCAAGCTGGACGGCGTTTCAAAAAATTACGATTTGGATGGCAACATCCTTTGCGAGATCAATTATTCCGAAAATGTACCGGAGGGACCGTACACGGCATTTTATAAAGATGGCACTCCTTCGTCTAAGGCCCAGTTTCATAAGGGAGAACTGGCTGGGAAATTTTACACTTTTTATCCCAGTTCCATTACGCGCTCGGAAGGGACGTTCAAGAAGAATTTGCCAAGAGAAATCACGGTCTACTATCCTGACCACACGGTGATGACCAAGTGGAAAACATCGGACAGCAGCCTGAGCAAAGTAGAAGCAGAATATTTTACTGAAAAGGGAGAAAAACTTGAGACCCCCGAGGCTTATGACGAACAGGCCCGCAAAGCCACTGCTCCGCTGCCAGGTCTGTATTATAAACGCGGGTTATCGAATCTTTTTTTGCAAAGAGGCAGTCCTGAGGAAACTATTTTGGATTTAACGAAGGCGATCCAGGAGGACCCTCAACATCATTACGCGTATCTATACCGGGGATTTGTCAATTTCAGCCTCGGCCAGTACACCCAGGCCATTGAAGATTTTACCAAAGTCAAGGACACGCTTTCTTCGGATTACAGTATTAAAGACTATTTGGCCCGGGCGTATCATTACAGGGGTTGGAATTATTACGATGAGAAAAAGAAGTACCCGGAAGCCATTCTGGACAGTTTATGGGTCATTGAGCATGATCCAAATTATGCGCGTCTGGAAAAAGTGTATAACAACTTAGGTTGCGCTTATGATGCCATGGGTGATCCGGAAAAGGCCGTAGAATATTACAATAAGGCCATCGCCTTGAACCATTACTATAAAGCCTATTACAACAGGGGTATCTATTACCAAAGCAAAAATAAGAACGCAGAAGCTATTGAAGATTATGAGCGAACGATCAAGATTCGAGCGGACTATGACTGGGCTTACAACAATCTGGCCAACATGTATTCCAGGGAAAGAAAATACGACCAGGTCCTCAACCTCTACCAAAAGGCCATCACTTTTGATCCTACGGATGTTTTTAACAATACCGGGCTTGCGTACGCCTATGCCAACCTGGGCAAGTTTGATTTGGCAGAAAAACAGCTGGAGCTCATATCAGCGGTCCACCCGAATGATCCGTCCATTTTGAATTGCTTGGCCTTTGTTTTAAACAAGAAGGGGGACCCCAGCGCCGCCCTCAAGCTGTATGACCAAGTCATTGAGACAGCTCCTTCTGCCGCTGCCTATGTAAACCGTGGTGAAATTTACGAAAAACAAGGGCAGTTTGACACAGCCATTGAAGATTACCGTCGGGCGAAGGGCCTAGACCCCAAATACATCAATTCTTTCTGGAAGCTCGCCAATGCGCTCATCATTAAAAGTGAATTGCATCATTCTCAGCCGGCATTCGATGAAGCCAAAGCGCTCTTAGACGAGGCCATGAGTCTGGAGAAGGAAAATGCCGACGTGATTGATGCCCTGGGCACTTGGCATATGATCAAGGGGAACATGGAAGGCAGGAGCCAGGCCGAGTATGCGAAGGCCGTGGAGTATTTCTCTTTAGCCATTGCGTTGGCACCTTTAGACTCCCATCATCTTAACAACCGGGCTTCCGTGTATTTGAATCTTCGTCAATACGACAAGGCCTGGGATGACATCCATAAAGTCCAAGAAATGGGCGGCGAAACAAGCCCCGTGCTTTTGCAAATGCTTAAATCACAGTCAGGTAGAAGCAATTAGAAGGAGATCTATGGCCATCGTCGGCGTCATCGGAGGCAGCGGGTTGTACCAAATTGAGGGCATGGGCGGCGTGAAGGAAGTCGCTGTCAAAACCCCTTTTGGCGACCCGTCGGACAAATTTATCACCGGCACCCTGGAAGGCACGAAGGTGGTGTTTTTGCCCCGGCATGGCCGCGGCCACCGCGTCTCGCCCAGCGAAATCAATTTCCGGGCTAATATTTACGGGATGAAAAAATTGGGCGTGCAGGCGATCCTGTCCGTCTCCGCCTGCGGCTCTTTGAAACAAGAATACAAGCCTATGGACTTTGTGATCCCCGACCAATTCCTGGATCGCACCCGCGCCGGGCGCATCGACACCTTTTTTACGGATGGCGTTGTGGCGCATGTGGCGTTCGCGGATCCTATATCGCCGGAAATTGCCGACATCCTGGAGCAAAGCGCCCGCAAGATACGGGTCAAGGTGCACCGCGGCGGCACCTATGTCAACATGGAGGGCCCGCAGTTCTCGACGCGAGCGGAATCCAATCTCTACCGCAGCTGGGGCATGGACATCATTGGCATGACCAATTTGACCGAAGCGAAGCTGGCCCGTGAGGCGGAAATTTCTTATGCCACGTTGGCGGCTGTCACCGATTACGATTGCTGGCATCCGGCGCACGATGCGGTCACCGTCCACATGATCATCGAAAATCTAAACCGCAATGTGGCCAATGCCAGAGAAATTCTCAAAGTCGCCATTCCTGCCGTCGGCAAACTCAAAAGTTTTAGCGCCGCCCATGCCCTGCAATTTGCCATCATGACCAATCGCGACCGTATCCCACCCAAGAAGAAAAAAGAACTGGCCATCATCACCGGCAAATATCTAAAATAATTTTATGGATTATCAGAAGACGCTCAATTTACCGCAAACCAATTTTCCCATGAAGGCTGGGCTGGTCGTAAAAGAACCGCAGACCCTGGCCCGCTGGGAACGGGAGGGGCTTACCCAGCGCATCCGCGAAAAATGCCAGAAAAGCCAGCGTTCCTTCATCCTCCACGACGGTCCGCCTTATGCCAACGGCCACATCCACATCGGCCACGCCCTCAATAAAATCCTCAAGGATGTCATTGTCAAATATAAAACCATGAAAGGTTTTGATGCTTTGTATGTCCCGGGCTGGGATTGCCATGGCCTGCCCATCGAGCACCAGCTGCTCAAAGATTTAAAAGCCGGGAAGAGTGATTTCGACACACTTGAATTTCGCAGGAAAGCGCATGATTATGCCATGAATTTTGTCGGCATTCAGCGGGAAGAATTTAAACGCTTAGGGATCTTCGGCCAGTGGGACAAGCCTTATTTGACCTTGACCCCGGAATATGAATATTGGATTTTAAAATCGTTGGCCACTTTGACCCAAAAAGGGTATGTCTACCGCAGCCTCAAACCAGTCAATTGGTGTTTTAGTTGTGAGACTGCTTTGGCCGAGGCGGAGGTGGAGTACGAGGACCACACCTCTGCGTCGGTGTATGTGCGTTTTGCGGTTAAAGATCCGCAGGCGCTTGGCCTGGCCGCAACGGGGAAGGTTGGGTTGGTGATCTGGACCACCACGCCCTGGACGTTGCTGGCCAATGTGGCGGTGGCGGTGCATCCGGATTTTACGTATGTTTTGGCCCAGGCAGGGGAGGACATTTTTATTTTGGAAAAGACCCTCGCTCCGACGGTCTTAACTAAAGCCGGCCTGGATCAGTATAAAATTCTGAAGGAAGTCAAAGGCAGTGATTTAAAGAAAATCACCTACACGCATCCGTTTGGCAAACGGGCGCAGTGTCCGGTGGTGACCGCCACGTATGTGACTAAAGAAGACGGCACCGGCCTGGTGCACACGGCCCCCGGCCATGGCCAGGAAGATTATCAGACCGGTTTGGCCAACGGCCTGCCGGTCCTGATGCCGGTGAACTCCAAAGGGATCTTTAATGCCGACGGGGGGCCATTTACCGGACAGCATGTGTTTAAAGCCAATGACGCGATTATTGCGGATTTGAAAAACCGGGGACTGTTGTTGTTTAGCCAGCCGCTGCAGCACACCTACCCGCATTGCTGGCGTTGCAAAAATCCTATTATTTTTCGGGCCACCGAGCAATGGTTCTTAAGTGTGGACCATAACCATTTGCGCGACCATTTACGGAGGGCGATTGAACACGACGTGCAATGGGTGCCGCCGGCCGGCCGGGAACGCATCTTAAGCATGGTGACGACCCGTCCGGATTGGTGTCTGTCCCGCCAGCGCTTGTGGGGGGTGCCCATTCCGGCCTTGGCCTGCGCTGGATGTAAAGGCGAACAGAAACTTTTTGTGGAGGTTATCACCTACTTTGCCGGGATTGTCAAAACCAAAGGCAGCGATGCCTGGTTTGAGCTTCCCGTCGAGCAATTGCTGCCCAAGGGGTTTAAATGCCCGGCCTGCGGTGGACATGATTTTGCCAAAACCAACGATATTCTGGACGTGTGGTTTGATTCCGGGGTCAGCCACCAGGCTGTATTTCGCACCCTCATCGATCAACCTTTGCCGGCGGATTTATATTTGGAAGGTTCCGACCAGCACCGCGGCTGGTTCCAGTCGTCGCTCATCCCGTCGGTGGCCATCGACGCACGGCCGCCCTACCGGCAAGTCCTGACCCATGGGTTTGTGGTCGACGGCCAGGGCCGCAAAATGTCCAAGTCGTTGGGTAATGTGGTCAAACCGCAGGACATGATCAGCCAAAACGGAGCGGAGATCCTGCGCTTATGGGTGGCGTCCAGTTCGTATAGTGATGACGTGCGCATTTCCAAGGAGATTGTGGACCGGTTGGTGGACGCCTACCGTAAGATCCGCAACACCATGCGTTACCTTTTGGGGAACTTACACGGGTTCGACCCGGACCAGGACAGCTTAAATTACAGCGAACTTTTGGAACTCGACCGCTGGGCCTTGCATCGTTTGGCCGTGACCATTCAGGCGGTGGATGAGGCCTACGGCGCCTATGATTTCCCCAAGGTCTATAAGACGCTGTATGCGTTTTGTAACGAGGATCTCTCGAGCATTTATCTTGACATCCTCAAAGACCGACTGTATACTTTCCCGGCTCATTTAAAGCCGCGCCGCAGTGCGCAAACCGTTCTTTACCATGTCCTTAACGCTGTGACCCGTCTACTGGCCCCGATCTTGGCTTTTTCCGTTGAGGAGATTTTTGATTTCAGTCCCCGGCCCAAGGATTTGGCGGCGGTTGCCAGCGCCCACCTTTTGGATTGGCCGGTGGTGGACAAGCAGTGGCAGGTTCCGCAGCTGGAAGAAGATTTGGCGTTGTTGTTTGAACTGCGCAATAAGGTTCTAAGGGCTCTGGATGAGCAGCGCAAAAGCGGTACAATAGGCAGCGGTCTGGACGCCAAGGTGAAAATCAGCACCACCGATGAGCAAAAATTCGCCTATCTGCAGAAGAAACGCGACCTGCTGGAGCCGGTGATGATCGTTTCGCAGGTGGAAATTAGGAAAGAAGGCTCGCTGGATTGGGGCATCGGCGTCTACAAAGCCGACGGCGCAAAATGCGCCCGCTGCTGGAATTATCGCTTGGATGTGGGCACTGACCCAAGACATCCGGACATTTGCGGCCGTTGCGCGACACAAGTATAACTTGCTAAAAATTGGGAGGAGCATACAATGCCCGTTAGGAAACGCGTCAAAATAAATCCTAAACATGAACCGTATAAGAAACTGCTGAGCAAGAACAAAGAACAAATCCTCGGCGATATCCGCAATCTCTCCGATGAAAACTCCGGCAGCGGCAATGACCGCAGCGGCGATGTGTCAGGCCATGCCCTGCATATGGCCGATGTGGCCACCGACATGTACGACCGCGAGTTCACCCTGGGCTTAGCATCCAATGAGCGCGAACTGCTCTACGAAATTGACGAGGCCTTAAACCGCATCAACGACGGATCATTTGGTGTGTGTTCCAGCTGCAAAAAACCGATTCCGGTCATCCGGCTGAAAGCCATCCCGCATGCCCGCACATGCCTCAAGTGCCAGGAGCAGATCGAGTCCAAACGTCGATAATTTCCGGAGCCCTGCCGTGATCCACGACCATAAACGTTCCAAGACGGACATTGTCATTTTTCTGGCCGGCGTGTTGGGGGTGGTGGGGCTGGACCGTCTGACCAAGGTGTTTTTTTCCAGCCAGCTGGACTTAAACGAGTCCATCATCCTGATTAAAAATGTGCTTCATTTTACGCTGGTGCACAACACCGGCATTGCCTTCGGGCTGTTTAAAGAGGGCGGGGCGGTGTTTATCGTAATCCCGTTGATTTTGACCGGCCTCCTGATTTATAACATCTACTACTACCGGCACAGCGAGCAGCTCAGCCGTATCTACATTTTCGCTTTTTCATTGATTTTAGGCGGCGCCATCGGCAATTTGATCGACCGCATCATGCTCGGGTATGTGGTTGACTTTATTGATTTTCGGGTCTGGCCGGTCTTTAACGTCGCCGACAGCGCCATCACCGTCGGCGCCCTGGTGATCTTGTTTAAATGCATCCCCTCCTCTGCCAAATAGGGCCGCTGAAGATCTATAGCTACGGCGTCATGCTGGCTATCGCGGTGGTGGTCTGCGCCTTTTTATTGTCGCGCGAGGCGGCGGCCAAGGGGATTGGCCGGGACACCATTTTTGACCTGGTTTTTTGGACTGTGCTCTGAGGGATCGTCGGGGCAAGGTTTTTTTACGTGCTGATCAGTTGGGAATATTTTGCCGCCAACCGGTTGGAAATTTTTATGATCAACCGCGGGGGGCTGGCCTGGCAGGGCGGGTTTATCGGCGGGGTCTTGGCGGGTTTATGGTTTGTGCGGGCCCGGGGGTTAAACCTGCGCAACGTCTTAGATTTGGCCGCGCCCTACATTGCCCTTGGTCAGTCGATCGGCCGCATCGGGTGTTTTTTAAACGGCTGCTGTTTCGGCAAACCCTGGGTGCATGGCTTGCTGTTTCCCCATCATGAAGGCCGTCTGCATCCGACCCAACTGTATGAGACGGCCGCCTTGTTTTTGATTTTTGTCATTCTCAAAATGGCGCAGCGACGGCCGCATCAGACAGGCCACGTGTTTGTGTTGTATTTATGGCTGGCGGCCATGGAGCGCTTTATCGTGGAATTCTTCCGTGCCGACCATCAGATCCTTCCAGGGGGTTTGAGTATGTTCCAGTACATTTCCCTGGGCATCTTCTTAGCCGGCCTGGTCATCTTTTTCAGGCTCAAACAAGCTTCCCCGGATAAACCGTGACCCACCTCTTTCATGTCACCGACGGCCATCAAGGCCTGCGTTTGGATATTTTCATCACCCAGGTGATGCAAGACATTCCCTCGCGCAGTTTCGTGCAAAAATTAATAGAGGAGGGGAAGGTGCGGGTCAACGGCAAGGTCGCCAAATCTAAAACCAAGGTGGCTGCCGACGATCAGGTTGTTGTCGATTTTGACCCTGCCGACGGGAACAGCACGGACATCGAGGCCCAAAATATTCCTTTGGATATTTTTTATGAAGATGCGGACTTGGCCATCATCAACAAGCCAACGGGCCTGACGGTCCATCCGGCCGCGGCCGGTAAAAGCGGGACCTTGGTCAACGCCCTGGCGCATTATTTCGGGGAGCTCTCCGACGTTAATGGCCCGGTGCGGCCGGGCATCGTGCACCGCCTTGACCGGGAGACTTCCGGACTCTTGGTGATTGCTAAAAACAATGTGGCGCATGCCCGCTTGGGCCGCCAGTTCGAAAAACACACAGTGATGAAGCGTTATGTGGCCCTGGTGCAGGGGACGGTGCAGTTTGACCAGGGCATGGTGGAAGCGCCTATTAAGCGCCACGTCAAATACCATGACCAGAGGCAGATTGCGGAGGGGGACGATGGCAAGGAGGCCGTTACTCTATACCAAGTCCTGAAACGCAATGCGAAGACAACTTTGGTTGCCTTATACCCGCAAACCGGACGCACCCACCAGCTGCGGGTGCATATGAAGCATTTGGGCCACACTATCTTGGGCGACGATAAATACGGCCGCAAAGAAACCTTTCCGCGCTTGGCCTTGCATGCCCAAAGTATCGGTTTTGTGCATCCCACCACCAAATGCTACGTGGAATTCTCCTGTCCATTGCCACCCGAAATGATATCCCCCTAAAGTTGTTTCTAAAGGATTTATATAGTATACTCTATATGCATGAAACGACTTATCTGCCTATTACTAGTGCCCATGTTTTTATGTTTCGGCGGGTCTTGGGCCCAGGCCCAAGTACTATCTTTGCCCAAACCCGGCACCATGGTCTATTTGAGCCAGAAGTTTACCCCCCAAACTCTCACAGGCATTAAAGTTTACGCCGATAATCCCTTCCGTTTTGACTTCGTGCTTGCTCCGGGCGAAACTGCCGCCGATGATGCTCTTGAAGAAGAATCCACCAAACTTATTAAGTACTTCCTGGCCGCGCTGACGGTTCCGGAAAAGGACCAGTGGGTCAACTTAAGCCCCTATGAAAAAGACCGCATTGTGCCGGACAAATTTGGCCAGACGGAAATGGGACGGGATCTTCTGTCACAGGATTACTTGCTCAAACAAGTCACCGCCAGTTTAATTTACCCCGAGGATGATATTGGCCGCAAATTTTGGAAGCGGATTTACGAAGAAACCGCCAAAAAGCTGGGCAACGCAAATGTGCCGGTCAATACCTTCAATAAAGTATGGATTGTGCCTGACAAAGCTGTGATCTACGAGAATGCCAAGGCCGGCACCGCATATGTGGTTGAAAGCCGATTAAAAGTCATGCTCGATGAGGATTATCTGGCCTCGCGTAAAAATAAAAGCCCGGTGCCGGGCACCGAATCTTTGGCGTCTCAAATCGTGCGGGAAGTGGTCATCCCTCAACTGACGATGGAGGTCAATGAGGGCAAGAATTTTTCCCAGCTGCGCCAAATCTACAGCTCTCTGATCCTCGCTACCTGGTACAAGAAAAAGATCAGGGCCAGCATCTTGAGCAAAGTTTACGCGGACAAGAATAAAGTGGACGGCGTCAATACCGCTGATCCCGACGAAAATCAAAAAATTTATGATCAGTATGTGCAGGCCTTTAAAAAGGGAGTTTATAACTACATCAAGGAAGAAACTGATCCCGCCAGCCGGCAAATCATTCCCCGGAAATATTTTTCCGGCGGTGTTTCTTTAATCGTGCCGCTGGAAATCAAAGAGGGGATCACTGCCACCCCGGCCATGATCGCCGAGGTAGGCCGCAAGATTATTCAGATGTTCATCCGGCCGGAAGATCCAACCCAGCAGCAAGGCCCTCTGACCTGGGCGCCCAGGTTTGGCGGCGACCGAGACGAGCAAAAACAGTTTAGAACAGTTCTGGGTCTTCTGGCAGCCCCAGGAGCAGCAACCCCTCCCGGGACAAAATCCGCTGAGGAAAGGAGGGTGGAGGCGGCCATCCGTTCCGAGTCAGGGGGACTGAACCGCCGCGGTTTTCTGAAACGAGCGGCAACCGGAGCTCTGGTTGTTACGGCCCTGCCCGTTGTCGCAGGAAAGGCTTTGGCGCAGGTCAAAGAGCCAGTCGCGAAACCAACGGTCACCAAAAAACCACAAGCCTTTATTTTAGGTGGCCGTCACCATTTCGATCTCATCTGGCCTTTCGTGGAGAACACGGCGGCATTTCTAAAAAAGCAAGATGATAGGCAGAAAAATTCCAACGATACACTGCAATATAAGAGTGAGCTGTTTTTGCTTTTGGCCACTAATCGGCAAGAATTGCTTCACAAAAGAAATGCTATAAAAGAGTTAAAAACACAAGTCCAAAGTTTAAAGAACTTAAAGTATATTGGTGTGGAATATTCCGATAAGGAATTGGGAATAGCCATGAGCATGGCCAAAGAATTACAAGGAGCTTTGCCGGGTTTTTTAAGAAGCATAGGTTTTGATGATAAGAGTTCCCGCGATAATATCATCGATGATTTGATGCTGCTCTTTTTTGGTCCCGTCGTATATCTAAAGGTCATGACCAAGGATCTGCCGGAGCGCATCGTCATTAAAGCTTTGGAAAAGGAAGAGACCAAAGTAGAAACTGAAAGATTACAGAACGATTTTGATGAATTTCTCGATAAAATGCCCGCAAATCGACAGGCCAGGATGCGTCTAGAATTTTTTCTGGTGTTCAACCCCAATCCTGACATGATTCCCGAGAAACGGGAAGAACGCATAAAAGAAATCATTGATCTTTATAAAGAAACCCCTGGGGTGGACGAAGATGCAGTGGCTCCTATGGTGCGCAAAGCGGTGGAGCTTTATATCAAATACTATAAAATGTTGATTATCCAACGTACCGAAGAGATGGCTGCGGAAGCCGATAAATTGTCCAAAGAGGGAGATATCATCATTTCGGTTGGACAGCAACATGTGGACCTTCTTTTAAAATTAATGAAAGAATTTGAGATGGAAAGCAAAAAATTCGGCGTGGAACGCTCGAGGGTAGAGCCTAGAAGGTATGCTCGGTCTTCCCCGCCGCCGCTTGGTGCCTCCCGTTTTCTCTCCACCCGCAACCCCAGGGCTGGGGACCCTGCTATGGGCATCAAGGACGATGTTGGTGGTATTGATTTTGACACCGCAAAAATGAACCTTGAGTTGCAGAATGCTGGTCAGGAAATCAGATTCAACCCTGACCCGGCCATGCTCAAGCAATTGCAGAATGTTCCCGGCTTTTCACCAGTGATCATCGATATCCAGCCCATGAGCGACCTTCGTCTTTTCTTGGGCCTAAATGACGTCCGCCCGTAATAAGTAAATTACCTCTTTACTATCCTGACCCTTTTTTTATAATAAGTTGGATATGACCAATCCTCGAGGGAAAACTCTTACCATTTTTGTTGTCCTCATTGTCATTCTTTTGGCGATGTCGACGGCGATTGGTTTCTTCCTGTACCATCAAGAAGGCCGCACGCGCAAGGCCGCGGAACGTGACCTGGAGCAAAGCCGGGCCTCGGAAACGAAGTTGCAAGGCGATTTGAAAGAGTCTCGTCGCCTGCTGGATCTGGCCGAAGACAAAAAGAAAGAAGCGGATGACCGCATCAACAGCTTGATGGATGAAATGGAGCTTAACGAAGGGCTGCGCAAAGAATTAAAGGCGGAGAACGCGTCGTTGAAGGAAGAAATGGCAGCGGCCAAAAAAGACCAAACGAAATTCACCACCGAGTTGGAAGAAGCGGAACGGCGCCACAAGCAAGCCACCGAGTTATTTAAGTCCGAGCAGGACAAAAACAATGTTTTGCAAAAAACTGTCAAAGAATTGGAAGCTGCCAAAAAAGAGGCCGAGGAAAAAATTGTCCGGATGAACGAGGATTTGCTGCCCTATCATCAGCAAAGCCCGGAAAAGCAAATTTCCACCGAGGTGATGGCGGCGGCTAAGAAGGACAAGAGCCGGGTGGAGCTTGATAAGATCGTGGTCAACCCCAATGAAGGGACCCGCGGCAAAGTCTTGAGTGTGGACAAGGAAGCGGAGTTTCTCGTCTGCAACTTGGGCCTCAGGCAAGGCATCAAAAACGGGGATGTGCTGGGGGTCTTCCGGGGCGAAGAATTTTTAGGCGACGTGCGGGTCTCCCGGGTGCAGGACGAACTCTCCGCCGCTGATCTCATTCCGCCGTTCTCCAGCCGCAAAGTACGCAAGAATGATTCTGTGGTTTTTAAGCCGTGACATTCACCGTTCCGCAGTCCCAAAAACTGCAAGGATCCATCCGTTTACCCGCCTCGAAATCGTATTCCATCCGGGCTTTTTTTATTGCCGCCAGCGGGGGGGCATCGACGGTTGTGCATGCGTCGGACAGCGACGATGCCAAAGTGGCCATTGCCGTGGCCAGGGCCCTGGGCTGCACCATGCACCAGGCCAAGGGGGTCTGGCATATCCAGGCCGGTGCCCGCGAACCTTTGACCGATTTTAACGTGGGTGAGTCCGGCACCAGCCTGCGGTTTTTATTGCCATTGTTGTCGCTGCACACCTCAGCGGCCAAAGTGACCGGGAGAGGCACATTGATTGGCCGGCCCAATCACCATTTATGTGCGGCGCTGCGCCGGCAAGGGATGGATGTGCGCGGCCGCGGCCCGACGGAGTCCGTGCCGCTGCTGTACCGGGGCGGGGTCCTGAAGCCGGGGCTGATCTTAATCGACGGAAGCTTGAGTTCGCAATTTATTTCCGCCTTGTTGATTGCGCTTCCGCGGCTTTGCGGCGATTCCCGCCTGGCCATCACCGGCAAGCAGGTCGTTTCCTCCGAATACATCGTGATGACCCGTCGGATTTTACAAGAGGCGGGCATTAAATCCACCACGAGTGGTTCCCGGGTGATCGTCGTTAAGGGCAATCAGCATTTTCAAGGATTACGCAATTTTGAAGTCCCGTCGGATTATGGCTTGGCGGCTTTTCCAATGGCCGCGGCGGCATTGTTGCCGTCGAAGGTGGTTTTAAAAGGGCACTTCAATGCCGCTTTGCCCCAGGCGGACGGCCACATTTTAAAATTTTTAAAACTCATGGGAGCGCGTGTGACAAGCTCGCGCCAGGCCATTGCCCTGCAGGGACCTTTTGATCTCAAAGGCGGCACCTTCTCATTAAAAGATTGCCCGGACCTGGTGCCGATCATGAGCATTTTGGCCCTGTTTGCCCGCGGCCGCACCAAGCTCACCAACATCCATCACGCCCGCGCCAAAGAGTCTGACCGCATCAGTGACCTGCGGAGGGAATTATTAAAAGTGGGAGCCAGGGTGAGCGAAACCCCGGATGCCTTGAGCATTGATCCAATATTAAAATATAAGTCAGGACAATTATTAGACCCGCACGACGACCACCGCCTGGCCATGGCTTTTACCGTGCTGGGTTTAAAAATCGGCTGCCGCATTAAGAATATTCAATGTGTCCGTAAGTCCTATCCTGCGTTTGTCCGCGATATGAAAGCCCTCGGCATATAGTAATTGATTGACAGTGTTTTGGCTTTCCGATATCATGTCCACCATGTTCAGTCAAATGCAACGCCTCATCCGCAGGGCCTCGGATTCGTTCATGGGCCTCTTTTCCAAAGACATGGGCATCGATTTAGGCACGGCAACAACGCTTGTGTATGTCAAAGGCGAGGGTGTGGTTTTGTGTGAGCCTTCCGTCGTGGCCATTGAAAAAGACACCAACCGCGTGGTGGCCGTCGGAGAAGAGGCCAAGAAGATGTTGGGCCGCACTCCCGGCAGCATTGTGGCCATCCGCCCGATGAAAGACGGCGTCATCTCGGATTTTGAAGTCACCGAGGCCATGCTCAAATATTTCATCCGCAAAGTCCAGCCCAGCAAATTCTCATTTCGCCCCACCATTGTCATTGCCATTCCATCGGGCATCACCGAGGTTGAAAAACGCGCCGTCATCGATTCCGCCGAGCACGCCGGCGCCCGCAGTGTGATTTTAATCGAAGAGCCCAAGGCCGCTGCCATCGGGGTCGGCCTGCCGGTGCATGAACCTGCCGGCAATATGATCATCGACATCGGCGGAGGCACCACGGAATTTGCGGTGATCTCTTTAGGCGGGCTGGTGTATGCCAAGTCCATCCGCATTGCCGGCGACGAAATGGACATGGCCATCATCGAATATTTGCGCAAAACGTATAATTTAATGATCGGGGAGCGCACCGCGGAGGAGATCAAAATCCGTTTGGGCTCCGCGTATCCCTTGGAAGAGGAATTGAATATGGACGTGCGCGGCCGAGATTTGATCGCCGGCTTGCCCAAGACCATCAACATCACCTCCGTCGAGGTCCGCGAAGCCTTGCAGGACACCATCCAGACCATTGTGGATGCCTCGAAATCCACTTTGGAACACACGCCCCCTGAACTGGCGGCGGATTTGATTGACCGCGGCATTGTCATGGCCGGCGGCGGCTCTTTATTGCGCGGCCTGGATAAACGCATTGCCGAAGAGACCGGCCTGCCCGTGCATGTGGCGGATGATCCTTTGACCGCGGTGGTCATGGGCACCGGCGAGACGCTCAACATGTCTCCGGCCCTGCGGCGCCGCTTTACGGCACAATCCAAACTTGACTTCTAGAGAGTGTGTTTCGCAAATACCTCAAGCCATCCCTCTATCTGTGCATCCTCCTCGTCCCCTTTTTTTTTGTTTTTATAAAACCAAAATCGGTTAAACCCGGGGCCATTTTAGACAAGGCCTCGGTGCCCGTCGGTTTTGTGCAGAATTATGTGCAGGAATTGAAGAAGTTTTGGTATTATCGCGACACGTATGACCAATACGTGCGCATGTCCAAGCAGACCGATTTGCTGAAAGCCAAAGTGGTGCGGCTCAGCGAGGATTTGCTGCAGGCGCAGCGGGCGGCCAAAATTGCGGAGTTTCGCCGGACCCAGAACTTTTCGTCGGTGGTGGCCAATGTCATCGGCCGCGACCCGTCCAGCTGGAATGCCTCGCTCATTTTGGACAAAGGCACCAAGCACGGCCTTAAAGTTGGGATGCCGGTGGTGAGTCCTTTAGGTGTGGTGGGAAAAATCATGGAAGTGGGATCCACCACCAGCAAGGCCGTTTTGGTGGCAGACCCAAATTTTAGCGTGGCGGCCGTGGTGGTGCGCAGCCGGGAGAGCGGCCTTCTGACCGGGACTTTGCAAGGCGTTTGCCGGTTGCAGTACCTGACCGAAGATGCCGATGTGAAGGTGGGAGACCAGGTGCTCACCTCCAAGCTGAGCTCTGCTTTTCCCGAGGGACTTTTGATCGGGTCCATTGTGGACGTGCAGGCCTCGCAGAACAGCCATACCGCCGAGTGCCTGGTGGAACCCGCCGTTGACTTGTCGCAACTGGAGGAGGTCATGGTCATAAAAAATAATGAACGCCATTGAAATCACAGCGCTGACCAAAACCTACAAAACCGGCACCAAGGCCCTTAAAGGCGTCAGCCTAAACGTCGAGCAGGGGGATTTTTTTGCTTTGTTGGGGGCCAATGGAGCAGGCAAAACCACCTTGATCGGGATTCTAACCGGGCTGGTCAATAAGACGGCGGGGCAGATCGTCGTGTTCGGGCATAATATTGATAGGGAATTTAGCACGGTCAAAAATTTTTTAGGGGTGGTGCCGCAAGAATTTAATTTCAACATGTTCGAAAGGGTGGATGACATCGTCATCAACCAGGCTGGCTATTTTGGGGTGCCCTTAGGCCTGGCCACCACGAATGCCGAACATATTTTAAAAAAGGTGCAGTTGTGGGAGAAACGCCGGGCCGTGGCTCGCACTCTCTCCGGCGGGATGAAGCGCCGGCTGATGATCGCCCGGGCCTTGATCCATCAACCCCGCATTTTGATCCTGGATGAACCCACCGCAGGGGTGGACGTGGAGCTGCGCCTCGGGATGTGGGAGTATTTGCGGGAGCTCAATGCCAAAGGCACCACCATTGTTTTGACTACCCACTATCTGGAAGAGGTCGAACAAATGTGCCGCCGGGCCGCCATCATCAAAAATGGCGAGATCGTGCGGCACGGCACGGTGGTGGAACTCACCAAAGGCCAAAAGTTGGAAAAAATCTTTTTGGACATCATTAAAAACAATGACGTTTAAAGCCCAGTTGATCTCATTACTGACCATCGTGCGCAAAGAAATCACCCGTATTTTGCGTATTTGGACCCAGACGCTGCTGCCTCCTTTGGTCACCCAGACCCTGTATTTTTTGATCTTCGGCAAATTCATCGGCTCCCAGGTGTCCGCCATCAACGGCGTTCCATATATGTCTTTTATCGTGCCGGGGCTGGTGATGATGGCCGTCATCAGCAGCGCCTACGGCAATGTGGTGAGTTCTTTTTTCGGGGCCAAGTTTCAACGCAATATCGAAGAGATTTTGGTTTCGCCCACCCCGGAATGGGTCATTTTGGCCGGGTACGTCACCGGGGGCCTGATCCGGGGCATCGCCGTCGGGATCCTGGTCTTTGGCATCTCTTTGTTTTTTGCGCATCCGGTGGTGCACGACCTAGGGATCGTCCTTTTCTTTACCATCTTTACCTCCGTCACCTTTTCTTTGGCGGCTTTGATTAACGGGATTTTTGCCCGCAATTTCGACGAAGTGTCTTTTTTTCAGAATTTTATCCTGACGCCTCTGATCTATCTGGGGGGAGTGTTCTATTCCATTCACAGTCTGCCCCCTGGTTGGCAGGTCTTTTCCTTGTTTAACCCGTTGGTGTACATGATCAACGGGTTTCGCTATGGGTTTTTTGGTTTTTCGGATGTGCCGGTTGGCCTATGCGCCTTAATTTTAATTGGCTTGACAATTGTCTTGGCAGGAATTAATCTATTGCTTCTTAAAAGAGGAACTGGCATAAAATCATAATGATGGAGGGTCCGATGAAAAGAATTTTCCAACTGTTTGTATTGGGAGTGTCGGTATTGGCGGCAGGCCAAAGCTATGCGGCGGCGGATGTTTATACCATCGACGATGTGCATTCTTCCCTGGGCTTCTCGGTTAAACATTTGATGGTCTCAACCACTCATGGCGCCTTCAAAGAGTATGCCGGCACCATTGCCTATGACCCCGTTGATCCCACCGCATTTAAGGCCAATGTGACCATCCAGGCCAAAAGCATTGACACCGATGTACAGAAACGCGATGACCACCTGCGCGGCCCTGATTTTTTTGAAGTGGAAAAATACCCCACCATTACGTTTACCTCCAAGACCTTGACCGGCAAAGACGGTGTTTATACCTTACTCGGCGATTTGACCATGCACGGCGTGACCAAAGAAATTTCCCTTCCTTTGACCGTCACCGGCCCGATCAAGAACCCCATGGGAGGGGATTTGATCATCGGTTTGGAAGGGCAATCCACCATCAACCGCCAGGATTTCGGCATCAATTGGAACAAGGCCTTTGATAATGGGGGCCTGGCGGTTGGCAATGACGTCACTATTAGGGTAGCCCTGGAAGCTCACCGGAAGAGTGAAGCAGAGACAGCCGTACCTTCAGCTGCACCAGCAGCCACACCAGAAGTAACCGAAGCACCCACCGCAGAACCGCTGGCCGTAGAACCCTCAGCCAGCGAATCCGTATCAGCCAGCGAAACCGTAGCCAGCGAACCCCCAGCCAGCGAACCGGCGGTGAGTGAACCTGCCGCAGTGCAACCCCCAACGGCAGTGGAACCCGAAGCCGACGCAATTGAACCGGAAGAATCAGTCCCCGCAGGGGACGAACCAGCCGAAGCAACCCAATAGCAATCTTGCGACCAGCGCTTATTTTGAAGGGCGGCCCCAAAAGCCGCCCTTTTTTTCTAGCAAGCGCTTTCCCAAATCTCCTCTGAAGGGCTTGTTTCCACCTAAGCACATGATATCCTTTAAGTAGAAGCAGACAGTGCCCTTAGGGCTCTCAAGCTTTTAGCCAGCTAACTCCTCTCATGGTACAGCTCGGCGGAAAGGATAGGTCCATATGAATTACTTTACATTCATCCTGGATCCACTAAAAATAGTGTTTAGCATCATTACCAGCTATGTCCCAACCGTGTTGGGCGTCTTGGCAGCTCTGGTAATCGGCGGTTTGATCGCTCGCGAGGCCGGAAAGTTAGTGACTTCCATCCTCAAGAAAGTGCACCTCGACAAACTCAGCCATACCATCGGCCTGGACAAGGTCTTAAACACGGGGGGTGTTAAACGCTCGGTTAGCGATTTGGTAGGCCACGTCGTTACCTGGGGCGTCACAATCACCGCATTGGTCATTGCGTTAAGCTATGCGGGCGTCACCATTATCGGGCCTGTGACCGATCCCATTCTAAGCTATGTGCCCAGCGTCATTGGTGGCATCGTGGCTTTGATGGTTGGCATGTTCTTGGCCCACATCGTGGCGATGTTCGTGCGCGTGGTTGCGGCGAATACAGATATGCCTAAACCGGAAATGCTGGCCAGCTTCACTAAATGGGCGATCGTGCTCATGGCCATCACGATTTTCGTGAATAAGATCGGCTTAGGGTATTTGTTCACCGGCACTTCGATGACCTTAATGATCGGCGCCTTGTCTCTGGCCTTAGGTTTGGCCTTTGGCATTGGCGGACGCGATCATGCAGCTCATTATCTAGATAAGCTGCTTAAGAAGTAAGATCTCCCTCAGCCACTCTGTATGGGGCAGGGTGGCTTCCACGAAAACGGCCCCGCGGCCCGC
>JAKFXC010000041.1 GCA_021731625.1 Candidatus Omnitrophota bacterium | reverse complement strand
GCCTGGCTCGGCTTCCTGCGTGCCGGCCGGGTGCCGGAAGCGCGGGTGTGGCGGCTCGCCCTGTGGGCTATCCCCGGTGCGTTCGCCGGCAACCTGCTGGCACTGAAAGCGAACGACCTCGCGTTCGCGTGCGCCGTGGACAAGGTGGCGCAGGCGGCACACGAGCTCCTCGACTCGCTCGTCACCAGCGCCCCGCCCTCATTCTTGGTGCCGGCATGAAACACCTGCACATCCTCGTCGGAAATGGCCTCCAAGCCGGCGATCCCAAAGCCCTGCTCGTATTTGCCCGGGTAACCGCCGGAGGCAACGATCACACACACGCAACAGCGCTCATCCCATTTGACTTTCAACTCGCTTAGCCGGCCATCGCACGCCGCGAGTAAAATGTCCATCAAGTCACTCTTTAAACGGGGCAAAATGCTTTGGGTCTCCGGATCGCCAAAACGCACATTGAATTCCAGGGTCCTTGGCCCATCCGGTGTTAGCATCAGCCCGGCGTACAACACCCCTTTAAACGGCATGCCTTCCTGGTACATGCCGCGGATGGCCGGTTCAATGACGCGGGCGATGATCTGGTCCAAGACCTTGGGCGTCACCACCGCAGCAGGGGCGGGCGAAAAAGTGCCCATGCCCCCGGTGTTTGGCCCTATGTCGTCATCAAAAATGCGCTTGTGGTCCTGGGCGGTCGGCAAAACCAAAAAATGTTTTCCGTCGCTGATGGCCAAAACGGAAACTTCCGGCCCCTGCAGAGCCTCTTCGATGATCAATCGGTCGCCGGAAGCCCCAAAAACCTGGCGCACCATAATATCATCAATTGCGGTTTGCGCCTCCTTTAAATTCTGACACACATACACGCCTTTGCCCGCTGCCAGCCCGTCGGCCTTGACCACCAGCGGAAACTGGGCTTTGCTTAAAAATTCCAATGCCGGCTGGGGCTGATCAAAGACCTTATACACGGCGGTGGGGATGCTGCGGCGGTGCATAAACTCTTTGGCAAAGGCCTTGCTGACTTCCAGCTGCGCGGCTTCCTGGGACGGCCCAAAAATTTTCAGGCCTTTCTTATTAAACGTATCCACCACGCCCTTCGCCAGCGAAACTTCCGGCCCCACCACGGTTAAATCGATTTTTTTCTCCAACGCAAATTGCCACAAACGATCCACATCTTCGACGCTGATCGGCACACACTCAGCAATCTTGGCAATGCCGCCATTGCCCGGCGCGCAATACAAGCGTTTGATTTTGGGGGATTGTTTAAGCTTCCAGCACAGCGCATGTTCCCTGCCGCCGGAGCCGATCACAAGGACATTCATGAAAATATGACCTTCCTGGTGTTGTTCTGCACCACCTGCCCGATGACAAAGGATTCCACTTTCTGCTGCCGCAAACATGCTCGTACGCCGGTCACATCGGATGGAGTGACCGTGAACGCAAATCCGATGCCCATGTTAAAAGTGCGGTACATGTCCGTCTCCGGCACCCTGCCCTTGTCTTGGATCAATTGAAAAATCCGCGGGATTGGCCAGCTGCCTTTTCGAATGGCAAAAGCATGCCGTGAGGCATGCCCTGTGGGCAACATTTTCGTCAATTTGTCATACCAGGCCCCACCGGTCATGTGGGCCATTCCCTTAATTTTGAATTTTTCCAGCAGGGCCAGCACAGGTTTGACATAAATGCAGGTTGGTTTAAGCAAAATCTGCGCGTAGGTCTTTTGCTCTGTGGGACTCAAAGCTTTGCGGGCCAGGGAATACCCGTTGGAATGTAAACCCGACGATGGCAGGCCAATCAAGACATCCCCCGCTTTGATGGAGGAGCCGTCAACGATCTCTTCTTTCTCCACAATGCCGACGGTAAAACCCGCCAAATCGTAATGCCCTGCTTGATACATGCCCGGCATTTCCGCGGTCTCGCCGCCAATCAAAGCACAACCCGCCAAACGGCAGCCTTGCACAATGCCTTTCATAACTGCGGTCAGCACGCCCGGCTCAAGTTTCCCCGTCGCCAGGTAATCCAAAAAAAACAATGGTTTAGCTCCGGTGCACAACACATCATTAACGTTCATGGCCACCAGATCGATGCCCACCGTATTGTGTTGGCCAACCAGGTTCGCCACCAACAGCTTGGTGCCCACCCCGTCCGTCGATGAAACCAGCACCGGATTCTTATAACGCTTAAAATCCAAAGCAAACAAGGCCCCGAACGACCCCGGCCGCTTGAGCACCGCAGTGGTCATGGTGGACCTGGCCATGCCCTGAATGCCGCGCACAAATGCATTGGCCTTGGCAATATCCACTCCGGACTTCTTATAGGTCAAACCTTTGGGCATTTTTAAAAGTTGCTCTTGATGTAATTGACCCCATTGGCAAATATCTTGGCCCCGTCGCCGTAGAGGCTATTTTTAAACAAACGGGTCCAATAGGGGTGCTGCTCAAACAAAAAATGCCGTTCCGGGTGGGGCATCAATCCAAAGATCCGCCCCGTGGTGTCACAAATGCCGGCAATGTCATCCACCGAGCCGTTGGGATTGTTCGGATACCCTGGCTTTTTGCCGTCGCTGCTGCAATAGCGAAAAACCACTTGCTTATCCGCTATGAGCCTGCTTAAAACATCTTCGTCGCGGGGAATAAATTTGCCCTCCCCATGCGCCACTGGTAAAAAAATTTGCTCTGGCATGTCTTTGGTCCACACACACTTGCTTTTTTCGATGGCCACGTGGACCCAGCGGTCCTCAAATTTCCCGGAATCATTGTGGAACAAAGCGGTCTCCTGTGTCCCGGTCACGGGATTTGGTAAAATGCCGGCTTTGGTCAAAATTTGAAATCCATTGCAAATCCCGATCATCAATTTACCATCTTCGAGGAAGCGGTTCAGATCCTCTTTGAGTTTCAAACGCAGCTCATTGGCCAAAATGCGGCCCGAAGCGATGTCATCCCCATGGCTAAACCCGCCGGGGATGGCCAGAATGTGGGCGTCCTGCAACCGAACGGCTTTGCTCATCAACGCATTGACGTGCACTTGCTCGACCGCGGCCCCACAACTCTCAAACGCATATGCGGTCTCTTCGTTGCAATTGGTCCCGGCGGTGCGCAGGACCAGGACTTTTACTTTTTTAGGCATTACTTCTTATGGTAAAACTGTTTGATGATTTTGATCACATCTTCCGGTTTATCGGCGACCTGGATGAGTTTCAAATCCTTGGCCTCGATACAACCTTCTTCCAGAACCTTGCCTTTAAACCAATCCAAGAGCCCCTTCCAATAGACGCTGCCAAATAAAATGACCGGGAAGGGCTCCATCCGCTCCGTTTGTATGAGGGTCAGGCTTTCGGAAAGCTCGTCTAAGGTACCAAACCCCCCCGGAAAAATCACAAAGGCCTTGGCATACTTAACGAAACACACTTTGCGACAGAAAAAATAATGGAAATTGATCAAATGGTTGATGTAGGGGTTCGACTTTTGCTCAAACGGCAAATCGATGTTTAACCCGATGGACTTGCCGCCCGCCTCTGCCGCGCCTTTGTTGCCGGCTTCCATAATGCTCGGCCCACCGCCGGTAATGACGGCATACCCGGCCTTGACCAGCAGGGCCGCGGTCTTCTCAGCCGCTCTATAATAGGGAGTGCCCGCGGGGGTGCGTGCCGAGCCGAAAATGCTGACCGCGGGGCCAATGTTTTTTAGCTCCTCGAAACCGTCCACAAATTCCGCCATGATGCGAAAAATGCGCCAGGGGTCTTCCATCATTTGCAGATCAGGGACCTCTTCATGCTTTAACTTTTTTTTCATATTCTCCTTCTATATTCGCAAAGGTCTTTGCCCCGATTGCCTCTGCAATCGGGACTATCTATATTCGCAAAGGTCTTTGCCCCGATTGCCTCTGCAATCGGGACTATCTATATTCGCAAAGGTCTTTGCCCCGATTGCCTCTGCAATCGGGACTATCTATATTCGCAAAGGTCTTTGCCCCGATTGCCTCTGCAATCGGGACTATCTATATTCGCAAAGGTCTTTGCCAATCTTCCTTAAGTTGGGCAATGCTCGCCTCAACAAGCGGTTTACGGTTTAGACCGTACAGCACAAATTCCCTGGACTGCTCCACCGTGCCGATGCAGCCGAGGGGGATGCCGCGCAAAAGCGTAAGGAACTTGCGGACATTCTTGGGTGATACTTCCGCAATCAAACGCGAGCTGCTTTCGCTAAACATAATGTTATCATCCCGACGGGTGCCTTGATAAGGGACTTCTCCCAGCCAGGCCTTGACCCCAAAGCCGCCGGCAAAGGCCATTTCCGCCAAAGCCACCCCCAGCCCGCCTTCGGAACAATCGTGCAGCGAGTCAACCAGCCCTGCCTGGACAGCGCCGGAAACTGCATTATACATTTTCAGCGCCTTTTTGAAATAAACTTTCGGAACTTCACCGCCAGGCAGGCCCAAGTTTTCCAAATAGATGGAGCCCCCCATTTCCTCATAAGTGGTGCCTAGAATAAAAATGCTGTTTTGCGCCTCCTTAAAATCCATGCTCACAGAGCGGCGCACATCGTCGATGATTCCTAGAGAGGAAATCAAAATGGTCCCCGGGATGGCCAAGCTTTTTCCCTTGTGGGTGTATTCATTGTAAAGGCTGTCTTTGCCAGAGATAAACGGCGTGCCAAACGCCACCGCCGCCTTGTAACAGCCAAGCGCGCACCGCACCAAAGATCCCAGCCGGTCCGGCTTGTCGGGATTGCCCCAGCAAAAATTATCCAGCAAGGCGATGCGACCGACATGGCCGCCCACCGCAATGATCTGACGGATGGCCTCATCAACGCCTGCAGCCGCCATCCAAAACGGGTCGATGCGGCCAAAACGGTGGTTGATGCCATTGGCAATCGCGATGCCCTTATTAGAACCCAGCACCGGCCTGACCACCGCGGCATCAGAAGGCCCGTCGGCATGCTCACCCACCAAAGGTTTGATCACGCTGCCGCCCTGCACCTCATGATCATAAACCCGTATGATGCTTTCCTTGGAGGCCACGTTGGGATTGGACAATGCCGCGGACAAAGCCGCGGTCAAATTTCTCCCCGTCCATGGCCCCGGCAGTTTGGCCTTCCTAAGGGCCGGCGCGGTGTACACCGCCTCTTTGGTATTGAGTGGCACTCCATGGTGCAAAAAATGCAAATCCAAATCGCCCACCTGGGCTCCATGAAAAAACAATTGCAAACGCCCGCCGGCGAACTCACCAATGGCGACGGCTTCGACATTCTCGTCGGCGCAGATGTTAGCCAACCGGGCAAAATTCTTCTTAGGTACGGACAGCACCATGCGCTCCTGGGACTCAGAAATCCAGATCTCATGGTATTTGAGGCCCTGGTATTTGAGCGGCGCTTTCTCCAGATCGACCCGGGCTCCGGTTTCCGCCGCCATTTCTCCGACGGCAGAGGAAAATCCGCCCGCCCCGCAATCGGTGATCGCGGTATAAAGATCTTCATCCCGCGCCTTCATCAACGCGTCCAAGACTTTCTTTTCTTCGATGGGGTTGCCGATCTGCACCGCCCCGCTGGACACGGTCTCCGAGGCGCTGGTCAATTCCCCCGAGGAGAAGGTGGCCCCGTGGATGCCGTCGCGCCCGGTGCGGCCTCCCAGCGCCACGATCAAATCTCCTTTGCGGACTTTCTTTTTTTCCTTGCCCTTAGGCAAAAGCCCCACATTGCCGCAAAACACCAGCGGGTTGGCCACGAATTGAGGGTCAAAAGCAATGGCGCCATTGACCGTCGGGATCCCCATTTTGTTTCCATAATCCCGCACGCCGGCCACCACACCCTTCATCACCCGTTTGGGGTGCAGAACCCCGTCGGGCACATCTTTGAAGGCCATGTCCGGCGGCGCAAAACAAAACACGTCGGTGCTGCAAATCGGTTTGGCGCCCAGGCCGGTGCCTAAAATATCGCGGATCACGCCGCCCATCCCAGTGTTGGCCCCACCAAACGGTTCCAGGGCAGAGGGATGGTTGTGCGTCTCAACTTTAAAACACACGTGATACTCATCATCGAAAGCAATGACGCCCGCATTGTCGTGAAAGACAGAAACACACCATTTTTTATTAATTTCGTCCGTGGCTTTGGCTATGGTGCTCTTAAATAAGTTACGGATGAGTTTGGGTTTGCCAGTCTTTGCGTCGCGGTATCGGATGTTTCCCCGAAATGTTTTGTGCCGGCAATGCTCGCTCCAGGTCTGGGCAATGGTTTCTAGCTCAACGTCCGTCGGGTTGCGGCCCTCTTTTTTAAAATAGGCCTTCACCGCCCGCATCTCGGCGAGGTTTAAATACAAACCGCCACTGCGGCTAAACTCCATAAGCTCCTTGTCGGTGGCTCTCAGGACATTGACTAACAGGATCTGAAATTGCGGCGGCCCGTCCACCGGCCCAGCCCCCGCTGCCAGCCTGACGGCGGGCTGCGCAGCGTTCACGGCATGCTGGATGAGTTTATTCATGAGCACCCGCTCGGTGATGATTGCCAACTGCTTATCCGAAAGTTTGCCGTACAAATAATATTGCCGGGCGGTGTGCACATTCGCGGCTGTAAAACCTAAATCGCGGATGCCTTTGAGGGTGGATGCTTCGGTGGGGTCCATCACGCCGGGGTTGTAGGCAATCTCAACCACGCGGCAGTCCGGCGGGGCCGGGGCCCGGTGGAAGGCCTCGTAGATGCGGTATTCTTCAACGATGGGGTCGACCAACAGCTGGCGGGTAATGCTTTCAATCTCACCGCGCGAAAGATTGCCCTCTAAAAGATAAACGCAAACCGCACGCACAGCGTTTAGGTTTGCGATGTTCAAATCCGCGATGTCTGCCAGCACGCCTTTGCCAACGCTGTCATCAAGGTCGTCCTTGGGTTTGACTTCCACGCGCCAAATCATCTGCTTTTTGGTCTTTCTACCTGGTGACGCGACGCAGAACTTCCTGGTAGGCCTCTTCGATGTTGCCCATGTCCCGACGGAAGCGGTCTTTGTCCAGTTTCTTGCCGGTCCCCACTTCCCATAAGCGGCAAGTGTCCGGGGAAATTTCGTCCGCTAGAATGATGTGGCCTTGGTGGCGGCCAAATTCCAGCTTAAAATCGATCAATTCGATGTTCAATTTCAAAAAAAACTTTTTTAGAGCCTCATTGATCCCAAAGGCCATTTTGGTGATCTTGCCGACTTCCTCATCGGTCGCGATCTTTAAGGCCCGGATGTGGTATTCATTGATCAACGGGTCTCCCAGCTCATCTTTCTTGTAGCAAAATTCCAGCGTCGGTCCGTCCAGCTCCAGCCCTTCCGGCAATGCCAACATCCGGCACAAGGAACCGGCGGCCCGGTTGCGCACGATGACTTCCACCGGAACGATCTCCACTCTCTTGACCAACATTTCCCGGTCCGAGAGCAATTTTACAAAATGGGTCTTGACCCCTTCTCGGCCAAGGTATTCAAAAATCTTCGTCGCAATGCGATTATTCATGATGCCCTTTTCGGCAATGGTGCCTTTTTTCTGGGCATTGAAGGCGGTGGCGTCGTCTTTGAAATATTGGATAAGCAGGCCGGGATCGTCGGTGGTGTAGAGGATCTTCGCCTTGCCCTCGTAAATTTTCTGGCGTTTTTCCATGCGGCCTTGTGGACTACTTGATTCCGGCGCGTTTAAAAATGCGGTCGCGGTGGCGGATGTAATACTTAATGTCAAAGCAGGCATCAATTTCATTCTTGGACAGATACTTGCGCACCCGTCGGTCACGGTTGAGGACTTCCTTAAAGTCGGAATTTTCCTGCCAGACCTGCATGGCGCTGGATTGGATGATGTCGTAGGCGGCGTCGCGGGTGAGGCCTTTTTTCATGAGTTCCAGTAAAATACGCTGGGAATAAATAAGCCCCTTGGTCTTAGACAGCGAAGCGATCATATTCTTCGGATAAACCAGCAGCCCTTCGATGATGGGCAACAGACGGCTGAGCATATAATTGAGGGCGATGGTCGAATCCGGCAAAATCACCCTCTCAGCGGAGGAATGGCTGATGTCGCGCTCATGCCAGAGGTTGATGTTTTCAAACGCCACGATGGAATGTGCGCGCACGATGCGGGCCAGGCCGCAGATGCGTTCGCAGGTCACCGGGTTTCGCTTATGGGGCATGGCGGAGGAGCCGATCTGGCCTTTGAAAAATGGTTCTTCCACTTCCAGAATTTCCGTCTTCTGCAGGGAGCGGATTTCGGTGGCGAATTTCTCCAGCGACGAGGCAATCAAGGCCAGGATGGCCACAAAGTGGGCGTGATGATCGCGCTGGATGATTTGGGTTGCCACATTGGCGGGTTTGAGTCCCAATTGCTGACAGACATATTCTTCGACCGAGGGGTCCACATTCGCATAGGTGCCAACGGCGCCGGAGAGCTTACCGATCCGCATGCTTTCACGGGCCTGCTGCAGGCGCTCCAGGTTGCGGGTCATCTCATCGTACCAAATCGCCATTTTCAAACCAAAGGTGGTTGGTTCCGCATGCACGCCATGGGTGCGGGCAATACAGACCGTGTCCTTGTATTTCTTGGCCTTTTCCTTAAGCACAATTAACAGTTTCTTAATATCGGCGATCAGAATGTCGCAGGCTTCCACGCACTGCAGGGACAGTGAGGTGTCCAACAAATCCGATGAGGTTAGTCCCATATGCAAATATTGCGCTTCCGGCCCCAGGCTTTGCCCTAAATTCTGGATGAACGCCACCACGTCGTGTTTGGTGCGTTCTTCCAAGCGGCGAACTTCTTCCAAGTCAAATTTGGCGTTCTTTTTAATCTTCTCCATGGCGCCTTTGGGGATCATGCCCAATTTGGCCATGGCTTCGCACGCCAACACCTCGATTTTCAGCATAATCTCCATTTTATGCTCGTCCGACCAAATGCGGGTCATTTTGGAAAGCGAATACCGGTCGATCATGTTTTCTCCTATCTTGAAGGCCTTTAATAATTTATAACATGGGGAGCCGCTTCAAGCGGCAAATCGCCGGTACTATAGCAGAGAAGACTTTGGCAGTCAATCTAAAAACACTGTCCAGAAAAACAAAAGAATATAACCCATTATTATATAATGGTTTACACTCCTTAAATATTTCGTCCTTATTCTTCTGCTAAGTCGGGAATTTTTTCTTTGAAATATTGGGCGGTAATGGCAATACTGTCCCGCAAAACGCTGGATATGCCGAGGATCAGTTTGCGGCCAGGGGCGGAAGAGTAAAAATCGATATAGATTTTTAAGTCGTCTTCCGTAAACTGCTGGTGATACAGCGGGATCAAACGGTTTATGATTTCGTCGATTTTTATCTTTTCCTTCACTTCTTTAAGCTGCGGGTCATCCTGAGGCAGGCTTTTAAGCATGGCATCCATATTTTGGGTCATGGCGGCGCGGGTTCCGAATACTTCGATGAACTTTAGGATCAGAGCTCTTTTCTCGGCGCTCAAAGGTCCCGCAGTTGGGGCAGACGGGGCCGCCGGAGCGTTGGGATCCAGCAATTCGTCCGTGTAAAAAGTCATTGGCACGCCGTTGGCTTCGATCTTGACGCTTTTGTCGGTTTTTTCCAGAATCTTTCCCTCTATTTTGCGGCCGTCTTTCAAAGACACCGTGTCCGCCAGCGCTAGGGAAGGCATTCCTGTTGCCATGAGGATCAGAAGTAGTATGTTCATGGTTTTATTTTAAGAGAATTCATCAAAGTAAGAAAGGAATATTGTGGTAAATATAGTTGTGTGGTAGTATAACCGGCATGATCGACGAGTTTCGCCGCAGCATCGACGCTAGCCTGGCCTCTTTTCTCAATACCGTCAAAAAAGACTACAAGCTCCATCTGGTTTCTCCCCTGCTCTTTGAGAGCATCCGGGAATTTACCCTGCGGGAGGGGAAACGCATCCGTCCCCTGCTATTGCTCTTGACCTACAAAGGGTACGCACCGGAGGGACGAAAAATTTCCGCAAAACTGTACAATGCCTCCACCTGCATGGAATTTTTGCATAACTTTATGCTGATCCATGACGACATCATTGACCGATCCGACTTGCGCCGCGGCAGACCCACCATGCACCGGGTGTTGGCGCACACGGTGCCCACCAAAGATCCGGACAAATTAGGGGTCGATCTGGGCATCATTGCCGGGGACATTGTCTATGCTTTGGCCATTGACGCTTTTTTACTCATCGATGAGCCGCTGGAGCGCAAAGAACGGGCGCTGAAATATTTTATCCAAACTGCCGCGTTTACGGCCATGGGCGAATTCATTGACACCGTGCAAGGGGTGAGTCCCATTCAAACCGTCAACGAAAAGGAAGTGTATTTGAATTACACCTTAAAAACCGCCCGCTACACCTTCGATTGCCCCATGGTCACCGGCGCTATTTTGGCCGGGGCACCGCAAAACGAAGTAAAGAGGCTGTCGCAGTTTGGCATTTTGATCGGCCAAGCGTTTCAGATCAAGGATGACATTATTGGCATGTTCGAGACGGAGGAAAAAATCGGGAAACCGATCTTAAGCGATTTGGCGGAAGGCAAAAAAACCTTGCTGGTATGCCATGCGTACGGGGCATTGAAAGGCCGAGACCGCACCAAGTTCTTAAAAATTGTCAATAAACCGCGCAAGACCATGGTCGATTTGGAAGAGGTGAAGGAAATTTTTGTGAAGGCCGGCAGTCTTGCTTACGCCGAGACTGCGATTGCTTCCCGCCTAAAAAAAGCCCGCAAGATTCTAAAATCCCTCCGTATGAATGAAGCATTGAAATCCCAACTGGACATCCTGCTCAATAAGCTGTTTTGAAATTGGACCTAAATTGGGGCCAGCCCCCTATTTTTCGAAGTAGTATGATACCCAAAAGTAGAAAAATAGGGGGCTGGCCCCAATTTTATATCAACCGCTTGGAAAGTTCGTCTAGGACTAGGCGGCCGTTTAGGGTTGTGCGGACATAGCCGTCCTGGATGACCAAAAACCCGCCCTGGACAAACTCATCAATCAGGATTTTATGCTGGCCCGGCAAGTTCAGTTTAAATTGCTTCTCTAGTAAAGGGATGCTGACGCCGCGGTTGGTCCGCAGGCCAAACACCAAACCCTCCAGCAGCCGCTTTTGAGTTGAGAGGTCTTCCCCGTCTTCCTCGGCCTGCCCACTGTCCCTAATTTTACTCAAATACTCCGACAAATTTTCCGTATTCCACGAACGCCGGGCCTTATGCAAAGAATGCGCCCCCATGCCCACCCCAATGTAATCCCCGCCTTCCCAATACACCAGATTATGCCGGGACTCAAAACCCGCCCGGGCAAAATTGCTGACTTCATATTGCTTGAGCCCTGCCTGCTCCAGGAACTGCGTCACCCGCACATAATCATCCGCCAATTTCTCATCATCATCCAATTTCATCTGCGTGGCGTAAAAACGGCTGCGCGGCTCGATGGTCAGCGTGTAAATGGAAACATGTTCGCTTTCAAGTTGCGCCACCGCGCGCAGGTCTGCTTCCAATTCCTGACGCGTCTGTCCCGGAAAACCATACATCAAATCCACATTGATATTGTCAAACCCCGCGCCGCGCAAAATCTGAAATGCATCCACAGCAACGGCCCGGCCATGGGCCCGGCCTAAAAATTTCAAGTAAGCATCGTTAAAACTTTGCACACCCAGACTGATGCGGTTAAAGCCCAAGGACTTAAATCCCGCGGCTTTGGCAGGATCAAGACCCTCTGGGTTTGCCTCCAGCGTCCACTCTCCTCCGTCGACAAAATCAAAATTGACACGCAGCCCATCGACCAAACGTGCCATTTGTTCCAGGGATAAAAATGATGGCGTGCCCCCGCCGAGGTACACGCTCGCAATGGACGTCCCGCCATAAGCCAAAATTTCTTTTTTGAGTGCATCAATATATTCATCGGCGCGATGCCCCTGCCCCACCGACACCGCGAACGAACAGAACAAACATTTTTTCGCGCAGAACGGAACATGAACATACAAAGAAAAAAAATTTTTTAATTTTTTTTGCATGTTTGCGTCTCTCTTGTGTTAATATTTAAATCATTAAATCAATCCTTAAGAAAGGAGAGACTTAAATGGCAACCAAAAAAAAGAAAAAAACAGCAAAAAAGAAATAAGACGTTGTTTTCCAATACTTGTGCACAAGACCCTCTAAATTTTTAGAGGGTCTTGTGTTTTATGGGGTTTTTTCTGCATCAGCCGGGCACACACAATTCCTGCCTCGTACAAAAACAGCAACGGAACCGCCAGCAACACCTGCGACGCGACGTCCGGCGGGGTACAAACCGCAGCGACGATCAAAATAAGAATAATAGCATGGCGCCTTTTCTGGCGTAGGAATTCCGGCGTGGCAATGCCCAGCATGGCCAAAAAACCCAAAACCAGAGGCAGTTCAAAGGTGACGCCGAAGGCAATGATCAGGCTGGCCAAAAACGACAAGTAATTGTCCACGCTGACCATCGGCACCAAATCCTCCGACGCGAAACTCATCAAAAATTTATACGCCAAAGGCACGGCCACAAAAAAAGCAAACAACACCCCCGCGCAAAACAACACCAGCGATAAGGGCCCGAAAATAAAAACCAGCCGGCGCTCCTGCGGCCGTAACGCCGTTGCCACAAAAGCCCAGACCTGATACAGGATGACCGGCGAGGCCAAAATCACCGCCATAGTAATGGTCACGTTCATCACCGCGGAAAATGCCCCGCCCGGTGAGGTAAACATCAAATGGCCGGCCGAAGCGGTCACCCAAGAGAGCATGTCTTTGGCGTAATAGAAACACACCACAGCCGCCAAAATAAAAGCGCCCAAGGACTTAACAATCCTTGAGCGCAATTCATCAAGATGCGTAAAGAAGGACTTTAATAATTCCGGAGAGCTCACTTCGATTTAGTGAATTTCCTAAACTCTCGCATAGCCTTTCCGATCGCGGCGCCGATTTCCGGCAATTTTTGCGGACCGAAAAAAATCACGAACACAACCAATATAAGGATGATTTCAGGTAAACCGATGCGTCCCATAAACACTCCTAGGTAAATGCTTTAATAATATTGTATCGAGTTGCCAGAATAGAACAAGAACAATTTAAATACCCCTTGTTTCGGAAGCCATCGGGTGGTATACTACAAGTAAATACAGGAGGGCGTAAAGATAGCGCAAGCAAATCTAAGGCCTATCCCCTTACAAAGCCACCCAGAAAACCTGAGTGGCTTTTTTTATTCCCACCCTACCCCTCCTTGAGCAGCGCGAACATCTTCTTCTTATACGCTTCCACGCCGGGCTGGTCAAAAGGGTTGACCCCCAGCATGTACCCGGAAATCGCGCATGCCTTTTCGAAAAAATAATACAACTGCCCCAGATGGGCCGCATCGGCCTGAGACAAGGAAATGGTCATATTAGGCACCCCGCCTTCAAAATGCGCCGCCGCTGTCGCTTCATAAGCCTTCTTATTGACAAAATCCAGGGTCTTGCCGGCCACATAATTAAAGCCGTCTGCGTCTTCCTTGTCCGATGGGATGCGCACATCCTGCCGGGGCTTATCGATGGACATGAAGGTCTCAAACAAGGTGCGCTCGCCGTCTTGTATCAACTGGCCCATGGAATGCAAATCTGTCGACATAATTAAGGAGGCCGGAAAAATGCCTTTGTGGTCTTTGCCTTCGCTCTCGCCGAAGAGCTGCTTCCACCACTCCGCCACATAAAAAACATTGGGATAAAAAGACGACATCACTTCAATCTTTTTGCCTTTGGCATACAGAAGATTGCGCAGGGCCGCGTAACGGTAACACGGGTTGGATTCCACATCGCATTTGGCGTATTCGGCCTGCGCCTTCTTTGCCCCGTCGACAAAACCCTGGATATCCACCCCAGCCAAGGCCAAAGGCACTAGGCCCACCGGAGTCAGGATCGAATAGCGGCCCCCGACATCATCCGGGATCACATAACTGCGAAACCCGTTTTTGTTGGCCAGGGCCCGCAGGGCGCCTTTTTTTTCGTCCGTCACGCAAATGATCCGCTGTTTGAGTTCCGCCGGGTTGTATTTTTTTTCCATGAGCCCTTTGATCACCCGAAAAGCCAGGGCCGGCTCAGTGGTGGTCCCGGACTTGGAAATAACGACGACGGTGAAACGTTTGGTTTCCAGCACCTTCAAAAGCTCATGCAGATATTCCCCGGAAATATTATGCCCCGCATAATAAACCGGCAATCGGGGGTTGCCCAAAAATTCCAAGGTGGCCCGAATACCCAGATACGAGCCGCCGATGCCGATCGAGACGATACAATCGTTCTCCTGAGCCAGGCCGCTGCCTAAGTCCGTCAATTCTTTAATCAGGTCACTGCTGATGCGGGAGGGCAAATCCACCCAACCGGTAAATTCAGCGCCTTTTCCCTTGCGTTGATGCAGATCATCGTGGGCTTTACGCACGGCGGAGGAAATGCCCCGCAGTTCGTCAGGAGCGACGAACCCTTTGAGGTAATCGGTCTTTAGGGAAATCATGGCTGGGTGCTGGGCGTCGTCATTGATTCTTTAGGCGACAAACTTTTCGGCAAGGTCGGAGTTGGCGGCGCGCTGGCCTTGGTTTCTTTCTTTAAACTTTTGTCATTCCGGGGGGTCTGGACCGGGAGGGAGGTAAGGTTGTCGTCCTCGGCATTGTGCCGGCCGATCAACACCCCTTTGCGGTACCGCTCCTGGGAAATAATCTGCCCGGTTTCATTATAAGTGACCACGGCCCCGTTCAAAATCCCATCGTTGTAATTGGAGATCCTCCGCAGGGCGCCGGTTTTAAAATAGGTCTTTTGCTCCCCGTCCAAATTCCCTTTTTTGTAAAAAGATACACTCAGCAATTCGGCGGTGTCGTAATAACGCCTGGTGTATCCGGTCAAATTATTGTTCTCGTAGTTGGATTCGCTTTCCAGGCTGCCGTTGGCATAAAAGGTCTTGCTGGCCCCGTGGCGATATCCATCGACATAGTTCAACCATTCCTTGACGGCCCCGGACGGATAAAATGTCCTGACCTCGCCGTGGAGCCGGAACGACTGGTAGTTTTCTTCTTTCAAAAGCGCCCCGTTGCGGTCATAGACATACCACACGCCGTTGGCCGGCGGTTCAGTTCCCCTTTGTGCGGCCGCCTGGCGGGCGGGGTCGGTGGCGGCATGCGCCATACCGGCAGCAAAAACAAACACCAATAGCGTCAGGGGCAATCGTTTCATGAGGTCTCCTCAATTAATTATCCACGGCTTCATCGATTATGGCACCGGCCAAAACAACGTCCCCGTCGTAAAAAACCGCGGACTGTCCCGGGGTGGCCGACTTTTGCGGTTCGGCAAATTCCACCCGGACCCGGCCGTCAGCCAGAGGTGTCACGTTGGCTTTGACTTCAGGTGAATTATACCGGATTCTGGCAGTCACTTCTAGCGTTGTTTGAGGAATTTCCATGCTTAGCCAATTGACCTGGCCGGCGATAAACCCTTTGGAAAACAACTTGCTGGCATTGCCCACATAAACGGTGTTGCTTTGGCGGTCCATCTTGTAGACATACACCGGGTGCCCCAACGCCAGCCCCAGTTTATCGCGCTGCCCAACTGTATAATAAGCCAGACCCTTGTGTTCCCCCACCACTTGGCCGCCCTCATCCACAAACGGCCCCGGCTTCATGGCCTCTTTGCCCACCCGCTCTTCCAGAAACTTTTTATACCCTTCCTTCGGGACAAAACAAATGTCCTGGCTTTCCGGTTTGTCAGCCGTGTTAAGACCAAATTTATGGGCCAGGCCGCGAACCTCAGCTTTGGTCATCCCTCCCAGCGGAAATAACACCGACGGAAGGGTTTCTTTCTTCATGCTGTAGAGAAAATACGATTGGTCTTTCTTAGGGTCCAGGGCCTTCTTTAAAACATGCCCTCCCCTGCCGGCATCAAATTCAATCTTGCCGTAGTGGCCGGTGGCGATGTATTGGGCCCCCATGGCCTTGACTTTGGTGTAGAGCGTCCCGAACTTTAAATGCTGGTTGCAGCGCACGCAGGGGTTGGGCGTGCGACCGCTCAAATATTCATTGGTAAAATTATCAATGATGTAATCGTTGATGTCGGCGGCAAAGTTAAAGACATAATGCGGGATGCCAAGGATTTCGGCGGCCCGTTTGGCGTCGGCAATGCCTTCGATGCCGCAGCAGGACGGCCGGTCGGAGTTAGGGTGCGTGATGTTAAAGCACATGGTCACCCCCACCGTGTTATAGCCGGCGTCTTTGATCAAACCAGCCACCACAGAGGAATCCACCCCGCCGCTCATGGCGACAAAAACGGTCTTTTGTACAGGATCGGACTTCATAAGGGAAATATTATACTCCGGCGAACTGCTCTCGTCCAATTTCTTTGGGCAGTGGGAGAATGCTGCGGATGGTAAAATCAAAGCCATCAAACGCGTCGGTGCGGATGTGTTCGATCATGGCCGGATCAAGGGTGGTCTGGACGCCGCGGCCTTGCTTCTGAACATTCATTCGCATTTTCTGGCGGTTAAAATCAATACCCCCCATGGCGTTGTCCAGAGGCATGTGCGCGTGCGGAGCGTTGATGATGCTGTTCAAATCGTAGGATTTATTATAAACTTCAACGTAGGAGTCAGACGGCCCCGACAAAGCCCTTTTGATCGCATCCACCCTTTCGGGACTTAGGTCATTGCCCATTAAAATAAATGCTGGCCTGGTTATTAATTTTGGATCTGCCTGTATTTTCCGTATTAATTCCTTCCCTTCCATATCCACCAGGTCAACGGCACTGACAACGAAGAACTCTCTGTTTTTATTCTTAGGTTTCTTTAAAATACCCAGGGCTTCCTGTCCACTACTGGCTTCTTGGACATCATACCCTAGATCTTTATATCGAGTCGCTAGGCCGCCCCTGAACGAAAGGTCTTCATCAACCACCAAAACGGTTTTAGTGTTCTCCGGCTGCGCGGCGGACATGGCAGCATTGGCCTGCTCTGTGCTGGAGCTTGCCGCCTTCGCCAATTCCATGGCTAGCTTTCTCTGGCCCGTCCAATCATTCTTTATGCTGCTGTCAAATATGGCCCATTGTGAAGCTGATGCCGGTTCAAAGTGTATATTGCCATTCCCCCCATTAGCATTAAAGTCTCGCACCAGTTCACCTAAGACTACTATTTCTTGCTCTGAAGGCTCCAGCACCAGAGCATAGCTGCCAACTTGCGAGACGAATTCGACAGAAAGTGGATTAGCCAAGTCCGCAGCTAGCTTATTGCCCCTGAATTTAGACAGTCCCCCGGCCGCTAGAATCCGTACGAGTACGGCGAGGCTAACCACACCGAGTGCGGTCACTATGAGGTCCGCATCCATGGCTCGATCTAATCCGGCGCGTTTCCACATCTGTGCGGTCGCATTCTTGACATACCAAGGTGTGCTCATGGGGGGCAACCAAACCTGAATGTAGGCGGACATGAGCCTTCCCGTCCCTCGGATGGCCGGTCCCCCTGTCTTTAAAAGATTTAAAACCCCGCCTTCCTCACGGGTCTTGGCCAACTTGGCAAACGTGGTGCCGCCGGAAAAATATTTCCTGGGCTTGGTATCTTGCTTAATATAGTTAAAGACTCCCTTTTTATACGCCTGCAGGTAACGATCAAAAATTTTGTCTTTGGCCGTGGGGTCCGCTGCGTTGATCCCCACCTTGACCTTGCTTTGATTGCCGTAAATTTGCGTAAAGAGTGCGTCTTTCAGTACCATCTTGTACCAAGAAGCCAAGATCATGGCATAAAACATTTGCCGCAAAGGCGCAAAATGCTGGCCGGTGTTGACCTCCCTTTCGATTTCGGGAAGGACAATATCACGGATGACTTGAGCAGTGGTAGTCCCCTTCGGGGACGTGGCGCTTGTGTTGTTCTTATTAAGCGCCAAGTAATCTTCCTCCAGCATCACCTTCAAATGCGCTCCCACCACATAGGCGGCATTGCCGGACTCAAATACATCGGCCTGATCGGCGACAATCCATACTTTATTGAACGTATTGACGGGTATGGCAACGTTGGCGTCGGCATACAATGGCTGTGCCTTGGCATACACTCTGTCCCAAAAGGCCTTGCCGAATTCTTTCTCCGGATAAATCAGCGATGCCGTGAGTTGCTTAAGGAAGTAATCCTGCGCCAGCATGTCGCGGCCCATTTCCGTTTCCCCCAAATTAGGGGCGATCATGCGGTCTTTTTCGTATGGGCTTAAGTTCACCCATAGATCTTTTTCCGGGACTGTCATGGCGGCCAAAAAATATTTGATCAACTTGCGAGTTTCAGAATTGAGGCGGGTATCCGCTGCGCTTAAGCCCGTATGCCCGGTGTCTAGAATGAGATCAAGGCTAAATGGAGTGGCCGGATCGATTTTCAAGCCCTTGAGGAGAACAGGCTCAAATGCGGGACTTAAATCGACCATGCTCCCGGGAGGAGGCAGCCACGCCGTAGAATCCCCCGCGGCCTGGACGCGGGAAGGCGGGGCTAGCAGGGTGGCTACAAAACACACGAGCACCATCCTGCTTATGAAACGGTGAAAAACCATTAGTCTCCTAGGAGTTGGGGGGCCACAGTAGAAAGGATAACATATTTTCCGAGAAAAACAATTTTTAGGCCTGAAGTTGCCAATTAAAAATTAAAAGTGGACTGCTGATCGGGCATACTTGTCATAAACGGAGGGTACAAGTATGTCTGAGCAAATCCACAAAAAGTTCACCGATGAACAAGTCAAAGATCTCTTACAGCGATATTTGGACAAGAAA
>JAKFXC010000040.1 GCA_021731625.1 Candidatus Omnitrophota bacterium | reverse complement strand
TTGAAAATAAACTCAAGAAAATTTTCAGATTGGCTAACAAACCATACAAGGATGGGTAACATTACTTTTGAGGCATGGCTCCCACAAATTCGCCCCACAGGGTAACATTTACTTATGAGTCAACTGTCCCACCACCATCGTCATTTAAGCCGAGGGTCCTGGGTAAACCAACGCGGGCCTTGAACCATCACATAGACCCAGTGGCCACCCACCAAAACATGCGGGTCTTCTTGGGACGGATGGTCCGGAATCCAGACTTTCCGCACCATCGGCGGCTGGAGTACTGGAATGTAGGGACGGATATACCCTAATCTTTGCTGTTCCTTGAGATTCTCCTGAATGAATTTATCCACGTCTTTTTGGGCATCCCCCCGACTTTGGGCATAGATGTCCTTCATCAACTGGGACTTGGCTGGCCTTGGACGAGAAGGCTGCGGCAAGGCACAGCCGCTAGTTAATGCTACTACTGAGAGCCACATCAGCATTCGGTAAACCATTGATGGCCACTCCTTTCTGGACAATAAAATAGACGGCGGTGCCGCTTTGCACATGCACGGCCGGGACGAGATTTTCGGCCTGTTTTTCATAGTAATCAGACAAGTTCTCCGAACTTTTTGCGAGGCCTGAAAAAAGGGCATGCTTGGTGGGTTGGCCGGTGATCTCTCGGGTGGTGGCGCCATAGCCGGAACTGGTGGTGACCTGGGTGTCGGCCACACTCCCGGACGCACCGGACAAAAGCCCGCCCATAAACGTCAACGCCAGTTCTTTGCCGGTATTGCGTATGACCCGGCCGCGGATGCCAAGCTCGCCGAACTCGTCAGTGACATAGCCTAAATTGGCCTCGTGCTCAAAATTTTTACCGTCCGGCAGCACCGCCGATATCGCCACAATTTGAATATAGGCCCGTTGTGAGACCAAATCGCCATACGCTTTTCCCAAAATAAACGCCCCTTTGAGCGGAATGCGGGTCTTGTTAGGTCCAAAAAACGCTTCGTCAAGGGTGATTAAAACCGGCAAGGGATTGTTCACATCCGCAGCGGCATAAACTCCGGTCAGCAAGGTCCCCTTGCAAAAACTGCCGATCGGTAAATACTCCGAGGCGTCCGGCTGCAGGGGTTTAATATCAGCAATCGCCAATTCAAGCGACGGTGATGTCTCTGCCGCAGGAGAAATGGTCATGCCCATTTGCAATTCATTTAACCGGGCCTCGATTTTTGCCATGCGCTTGGCATCTATTTTCTTCGGGTGGGATTTGAGGATTTTCAATTGATCTTCAAAAGTCTTGAGCCGCTCTTCAAAATCGTAATAGTTCTTTTCCAAGCGGGCCAGATAGGCCTGTTGATCTATTCCGCCGACCGAAAAGCCAATGGTTGGGTTTTTACCAGGATTAGGAGCCGGCGCCGCCGGCTTTGGAGTGGGTTTGGCAAACATCATGACAATGCTCCACACGACCAGCAATCCTAAACCAATGGCGGGATACGCCATCAGAGGATTTTGTCGAATAAAAACCCGTACCTGTTCCTGAAGCATTTTCATTTTCCCGTGATGACATATATGGTGGTGTTGTCTCCAGCTTGACCAGCGGGGCTGAGCGAATCATCATCGGATGCCGCCGCCAGGATATGGGGCAGCACGATCTGTTGTATGGGCACCACAACCCTCTCTGAAACCAAATTCTGGGCCTTAAAAACATATGCTGCCATGTGCGAAAAATCATAAACCTTTTCCGTCGTCAGCCGGATTTGCTCCTCATTTAAGAACACGGTCTGCTGGGTCTTGAGCATGGTGGCACCCGGAAGTTCGTTCCCCTGCATCACTTCTCGCATTAAGCTTAAGGCATCGATCTTGATTTCCGATGCAACGCGGTTGATGGAGGCGCCTTGGACCTGCACGCGCACATCATGTTCTGCGGCAACCACCAGATGCAATGGGTACGATTTGCCGGTGACGCCAGCGACAAAAATATCGGCCAGTGCAGTTGTCTTGGGTAAAATATAAATAGAATTGTCCAATACTTCAATGAGCACCGAATCGGCCGGCCCGCCTTTGATCACTTTGGCCACTTTTTCAGGAAAGGCCACCTCGCTGACCTTTCCGACGGCCACGCGCACCTCAACCACGGGTGCGGCCTGAGCCACGCATCCGGCAAACACACACAATAACACGCAGACAATCCCAGGCTTTATGATCACGTCACGGTCTCCTGCTCAATGTGCTCAATCATCAAACCATATGGATTCTCGACGGTAGGACTGACCCGGCGCACCTGCACATGAAAAATGAGCGGCTGGATCTTGATTTCTTCCTTGCCCACGTAAACGCCATTGTCTCCCCTAACGCTGACTAAAAATCCGCCGTGGGCCTTATCCACCTGCGGTTCCTGCGTCATGGAAAAAGAAGATGAGACACGGTTTCGTTTGACATCGTCAATGTCTTTGGCCAGGCGGGACTTGGTTTTGGCAAGTAACATCGGCGACATGAACACCTGGGCCCTTCCATAGACCGCCTCAACGGTGGCGGGCGTAAAGTTATACCAGTTTAGCACCCAAGACGACACAAACACCGCCACCGTGGTCTGCGGCATGGACTCCGGAAAGGCCTGGCCGGCCTGCTGGGCACCAGGAATATAATAAATTGGGCTCGGCCTAAGCACCGTATAGACCATTGACAGGGACAAGACGATGCATAGACCAACCAGACCCAAAACCAGCACCATCAATTTGGCGCTCAAATGCTCAGCGTTTGCCCAGCGATCAATAAATACGGAACGTTTAGTTGTCTCGGTGTGCATAGACCCCATAATATTGTATTTTTGCCGGCGATGGAATAAGGCCCGGCAGATCCAAGCCCTTAGCATACAGCCAGTGCAGCACATAGCCGGCAGGTTTATCGCGCTTGAAACGCAGTAAAATAATCCAGCCGAGGGCACCGCTGATGCCAGGAATACAGGGGCCCATCAATAAACTGCCGATCCCCATTACCAAAGCAAGCAACGCCACGTCCTCCGCCTCCAACCCAAAAAACAGGATCGGCGTATCCAGTGTTCTGGGACATTTGCGTTTCATCGGCTGTTGACGATCTGTTCGATTAAGATCGGCAAAAATAAAAGCACCACAAAGGCCAGGCCGCAAGAAATGGCCAGCCGATGCCTGCCCCGCAAAAGCGCTCCCACACCGACGAGCAAAATACCAGTGCCCAAAATTTTCGCAACCGGGCCTTTGCAAATGTCGATCATCCTGGTTGAAAAACCCGCAACCACGTCTTCCGGTGTCATATAGAACCTCCGTGTTTAGGTATTATTACGAATGCCCCCACAGGCAATGCCACTAACAAAATTGCCAGGACCGCGCAGAAATATGGACGTTCCCACGCCCAGGACGGGTCGGATTGAGTGTTCGCCGCAACGGCCGCTACAATTAACGAGGCATAGAAACAAAGCGCCGCGCCGAGTGCCATCGCTTTGACGCCTGCAAAAGTCCTACAATAGTGCACGATGGTGCGCGGACTCCGGGTGACCACGCAGGTCAAAATCATGAGGGGGAAACATCCCAGCACCAAACCATTGGCCCACCCGTACATATAGGGGAACACAGAAACCACGGCTGCCGTGGCCTGCCACATCCAATCATTGGCTTTCACATCAGCCAACCTTGCAAGGACCTGCTCCACCAACGATTTTGTCATGGACAATAACACCGCATCCTGGGGGGATTGGGTCATCGCACTGATGTGCGCGCGCGCATCGTGATCGAGGTGTGGATCCTGGTCAAAATACCGGGCGATTTCTTCGCCCAATTGTTTCCACTGCGCCTTGCCCGGCGACGAATAATAGGAAAGCACCCGCTCATGTCCGGGCCACAGCTCTGCCAAAGGCGCCGCGGAAGATTCATTCTTGATGATTCCCAACGCCGGCAAATAAAAATCGTTTAAGAATTTTTGCAGACGGGCATGCAATGGAGCATCGGTGATGCCAAGGGCAATGGCCTTGCGCATGTTTAAGGCTATGCGGGCCGCTCCAAACGGGGAAGTCAGAAAATGGGCCCAGGAAGGCATGAGGACATCAAATGTGTGTATGGCCCCAGCAAGGATGGCAACTGATATTTGTTCTGCGAACCCCAGCAAGACCGGGATTTGATGATACTCGATGAGGCGATCTTTGATCATTTGGCTGCTGTGATCGGAGTGCCCGTAACGCTCCTGAGCGCTTTGAATATTTCCCTCCGGCCGCTGAGGAAGAACAAGAAATAACGCACTTAAAGTTACGACAAAAAGAATAACGAGCGGTTGCGTGTGGCCGTAGCGGGCGGTTTTAACAATGCTAAATAAGAATCCGGCGGCAAGAGCAGTCGCGGACAATGGGGTTGTTACCAAATAATTGGCGATGATCTGGGCAGCATTCAGACCTAAGACCGACAAAGCCGTGTCTATGGGGGTGAGGCCAAAAATGTCCATGCGGTTTAAGTTACGGGGGAAATTAGCGGAAAACTACTCTGCTCTGGGGAAGAGCATTGATTAATCTGCAACTATTATAGTCAGAAAATCAAACAAGTCAAGACATTATTTGATCTGCCCTCCGGACGCAATGGTCCAGAAGGGTCCGACTTGGGACATGGTGTTTAACATTTCTCCCTCGGGAGTTTGAAAAGTAACCACCCCGCTGGCTTTGGGCAAACGCATAAGGTTTCTCGCCACAAAAACTAAATGCAGCATTAGGAACGCGCAAACGATGGCGTATGGGCCAACCCGCAGGCGCCTTTGGGACCATAACTCGCATTCCGCTGCCACCCAAACTGCCAGCCCGCAGGCATGCAAGGGCAACGAGTAAATCGCATAAGATGAAACAATGGCCGCATCCGGGGCATAGCGTCTAAATGAAGACAACATGTCCATTAAAAATGCAATCGTAAAAAACAACAGAGCCAGGCAATACGGCCTTTTTCGACCCCGTCTCCCAAACCATATCCGCAAGACAGCGACAGCTGAAGCCACAAAGATCAAATCAAAAATATGGATGCCAAGGATCCTGCTACTGCCATGCAACATATAAATATATTGAAATAGCGTCGAATCGATGATGCGGTGATTCATAGTCCCGCCATAAAAAACATTGGTCAACATCGAATATAACAGGTGATTCGAGTTGGCCATGTAAGCCGTATAACTCATCCCCAAAGGCAAAAATACGACGTAACAGGACACAATGAGTCCCGTCACCAGCAGATTGAATTTATAAATAATGGCAACAAACTTGCATAATTGTTTATTCAAACCAAAAACCAGGGTGAGGATCAAAAGCCCGACAAACACCGACACGAAAGTAGGAGCTAAGGTTTGAGGAACCGGTCCGTAGATGCCTGTCAAGTCGACATTGGGGGATATGCGTCTTAAATATTCCGACGTTAAAATCGCCGGACGCTCCAGCCAGCTCCATGGGAAAATCACAAAATTGCCTGCCGCAGCGATCAGAGAAATCAGTGCCAGCCGGTGAGGTGGCGCCCCTGCCAGGACTTTGGACTTAGAAAAGACCCAGAAAAGAATCATGCACAAAGCAATCGGCAAGGCTTGAATTTTGGCAAAAACCGCAAGCCCAGCCACAAATCCGGCCACCAGGGCCCATACCGACCCCAAGGGCAACGCGTTAGATTGGCTGTCATTTGCCTTCATCACCACAATAAACAGAAGGATCAAAAAAATAAAACTGGTCAATTCCGGGCGGATGATAAACACCCGTTCATTAAGCATGAAATTGGTGGTCATGACGTAAGCCGCCAGCAAAAAGGACAGCGTCTTTCTCTGGCTTAGTAAATGCAATACTTTCCAAAAAAGCAACAGACATGCCAAATTTAGGAGATACGTCACAACGCGGCTGGTGCGCATGGCCAAGTCCAGTATTTCAAAGGCAGCCGCAGGAGTCGGCACTTGGCCCAACTGCACAAAAGATTGATAGGGCGCAAAGAAGAGAGCTAGGAAGCGGTAGACCATGCCGTGGATGCTGTAAACAGTGGCTCCGGGATGAAAGACCAGCGTGTAGTCTCCGTTGTTCATCAGGGCCAGGGTCTGGGTGACATACGTGCCATCCCCGTCGCTGCCCTGTCCGACCCACCAGGGGTAATGCAGACACTTTGCCGTCACAAAGGCGTAATACGCCATGAGCGCGCCCACCAGAATAAACCCCACCCCGCCCCAGATTCTCGCCTTTGTCATTTAAACCCCATAACAACGTTTTAAGAATTCCGTAATGGCGGTGATCCCGGTGAATACGCTGCTGCCGCGGTTATCACGGTACACACCATTTTCCAAAATCAAGTCTTTGGAAGCAAGCAACCGTTGCAAACGCAAATCCAGGATCCTTCGATTATTGTAAAATCCCAACAACCGCTCGAGGCGCATCCCCTGCGGCTGCTTGTATAACTCCCGCACGATCCGCAAACGCACCGAGGTCTCATACGGCCCCACACAGCAGATGACATAAGAAAAACTTAAGATGCTGTATAAACAAAAAGAAACAATCCCAAGGAGAATTCCCCCGCTCCCGAACAGCAGACCGGAGATGACGGCATTGATGGTCCCGATCACCATAAAATTCCTCACCAAAAATTGGATAATGTGCGTCGCATGGCAAAGCCTGAAAAACACAAGATGGCAGCCAACGAAGCACGCAAATGATCCAACGGCATTGGCCAGCACTAAAAAATCTTCCACTCTTTATCCCCCCATGGGCCGACCAACCAAATGTTGATACCAGGCCAAAATTTTTCCCAGGAGTCTTCCCTGAGGCGCCAGACGATACGTTTCTCCCACTTTGCTGACGACACCGGATTCCACCAGGGCCTCCAATCGATCCTGGACAAAGTCTTCTTGAATGGTGGACGCCAGCAGTTGCTCATATCGGCAGGGGCCTTGGCCGCATTGATCAAGCAGGAGCCGCGTCGGGCTGTTGACAATGATGGAGTGATAAAAACAAATGTAAAATGGGAGGAGCGCCAGATACAACACGAGCGATGTCCATTTGAGCGGACAATCTGCGATGCCGACCATCTGCCACCAGGCCAGGACCATAAATATCCCAATGGTGATCACGCAGAAAGACGTTACTGCAATGGCCTTGATTCTCCGAACGCGGCACCATGCGATATGGATCAAGATGGCACATAAAAAAGCAACCAGCGAGGCTAAAACACAAATCACGGTTTATCCCAAGGGATTTCTTAAAATGTAGGTGTCTTTAATGAGCACGCCAACGACCCGGATAATGCAATACATATTGCGCACACTGAGCGCTTTGGAGCCTTGATCGGTTTCCACCTTGTGGGTAAACGGGGTTTCCTTGTACGAGCAGCCGGACTTGATTCCCCGCACCACGATTTCGCAAAAAATCTCGTGCCCTTGGCCCGAAAGTTTCATGGTCCGCACCAGCGACACAGGAAGTATAAATAGCCCGTTGAAATATTTGATGTTTAGCCCAAAAATGCCATTAATGATCTTGGTGTACGTCAAAGAAAGGAACTTACGGTTCGACGGGCGCTGCAAAACATTTTCCATGTACGGAATGACCATGTCAGCCTCGCCGACGCTTGACCACATCCCAAGTAAGGATTCCTTGGTCACGGAGCTGTCGCCAGGGAACCACGCCACATAGTCTTTGCCAGCGGCCTTGAAACCTTCCTTAAGGCTAAATCCCAGGCCGCTATTGTGCGCATTGTTGATGATTTTAACGCGAGGTCCGGCAGAGTTGCGGCTGGCCCATTCCCGAGCCAAGGCCTCGGTCTGATCCCAGCTACCATCATTAACGACGAGCACTTCATAATCCAGCCCCATCTTTTCAGCCGCAAACACCACGGAATCCAAGGCCGTCTGGATCATGGCTTGCTCATTAAAGGCCGGGATGATGATGGAAAGACTTTTTGAATTTTTAGACCTGGCCGAAGAAATGTTTGCTTTGTCCCCCATCGATCCCCAAATCATCGCCGAAAAAACACGACGCCTTGTCTGAACTTAAATACGTAATGATGTCACTGATGTCTTCCGGCCGGCCAAAACGGCCCAACGGCAGACGTTCCTGAATGTAGTTGGCCGCATGGTCAGGCCGGGTGAATGAGGTGCGGTCCCAATAGTTGCCATTGGCAATAATGGCCCCGGGCAAAATGGCCGAGACTCTAATGCCGTCGACGGCCAAGCGCCCCCCCAACCGACTGCAATAGGCGTCCAAAGCCGCCTTAGTCACACAATAGGTCACCGGTCCACTGTTTTCCAAGGAGGCGTTAGAGGCGGTATGGACAATGCGGCCCCAACCTTGCTTTTTCATGTGAGGTATGCACAATTCATTTAGCTCCACCGCAATTTCAAAATTAATCCTGAACACGCGCCGCCAATCCTGCAGTGAACAGTACGGATCGCTAATGCCTAAGGTGTCGCCGATGTTGTTAATGATAATGTCGGGATTGCCGATGTGCCGGCGGAATTCCCGAATGGCTTTGGTCACGCCGTTGGCTTTAGTTAAATCGATGTGAATAGAGGTGACCGATTTTAGATCTGTACGGCTGCGACCGATCACGCCAACCTGGGCTTTTTCACGCGCCAAACTTTGAGCAATAGCGCGGCCAATCCCCCGCGTGCCGCCGGTGATGAGTACCTTTTTATTATGCAGGCCAAAGTCCATTATTTGGTTTGGTAATAGTGTCGGGCTTGCCCGCCGTCTAAGGGAACGATGGCCCCGTGGCAATAGCTAGCTTGATTGGAACACAACATAACGACCATAGGACTGATCTCTTCAAGTTTTCCTAACCGCCCGGCCGGAATTTGAGACAGAGAACCTTTGACCACCACACCTGGCAACACCGCTGACATGACCACATTGTTCGCTTCGATGGCCAAAATTCTGCCCATACAGCGGGTGTAAGCAGTTAAGGCAGCTTTACTGGTGCAGTAGGACAGCTCATCAGAATGTTCCATGGCAGCGCCGGAGGAAAGATTCACAATGCGGCCCCATCCTTGTTTTTTCATCTGCGGTATGAAGGCGTTATTGACTTCGATGGCGATTTCCAGATTGTTGCGGAAAATTTTCCTCCACTGCGCAATCGAAATGGAGGCATCGGCGGCCGGCTGGTGCATGTCCAAGCAGTTGACGATAATATCGATGGGGTTTGAGGCGGATAATTTCCTGCGTAAAACCTCGGCCTGACCGGCGCGGGCGAGATTGATGGAGACGGCCTGATGGCCTTTGGAACTACCGCCCAATTTTTGAAGGATTTTTGGAGCTCTGGAAGATTTCTGGAAGACTAACGTGAGCGAAACGCCTTCTTTGGCTAAATCAACCGCAATGGCCTGGGCTAAATCATGTTCAGCGCCGACAATTAAAGCTTTTTTATGTGTTATGCCTAGATCCATTGACGTTTATATACCTTGATGGCAACTTCTAAAGTCTATACGTTTTAGAAGATTTTACAAGGTCAATTCATTTTTGGTTTAATCACATAGACATATCCTCCACTTGTAATGGCATACAGGCCGCTAGGGTTGACCAGCAGATCCGTCATCGTGCTCCAACTGGTCGCAGTGGCAACGCCAGGAGTGCTGTCGTCTGGGACATCGATGGCCACGCCATTCTGAAATTGCTGCAAAACATTCGATTGCATAAACAAAGCCCCGCCGAAACTGGCAAAAGGCCACAATCCGGGGACCCGAACACTGGCAAATTTCCGCGCCCGGAGGCGCCAATGGTAGGCCATCAGGAAACCGGATAAAAGCATGAACACATCGACCGCAAAAGCCCCCGATCCCCAAGGCGGCTCTTGGCCTATGCTTCTTAAACACCGAGGTAATTTTCTTTGTAACTTTCGTGCATAACAGAAAAAAAGTCGTTATTTAGGAGTGGGTTTGAGTACGTCCTCAAGCAATGTCTTTGTTAACCCTTCTGATTTTGTCAATTCTTGCTTACAAATCCAAAGCACCTTTGGATGTTGTGTTACATTAGATCTTAGTGACCACTCTGCCGCCCCGCCGACTATGATTTCTTCGCCATGGCCATCTTTTCGAAGGTGCAGAACTGAAATAATTCTTTGGATAGGCAGGACATCTCCAGTTGCGAAAAAAGAAGCCCAAAGCATATCCAGGACACCAGGATTACTGATCTCGGTGGTATAGAGATCAATTTGCTCCCCGGAAATCCTACCCTCAATGGTGTCCTTCAAACGCGATGAGGACCATTCACTCTTAGCTTTCTTTAACAAGTCTTTGCTCTCCGCATTCTGCGTTAAAGATAAGGCATTAACGAGAAGCAATTTTGCATTCTCGGAACCACTCGCCGAAACCTCATCAAATGTTTTGTGCATTAAATTGTCATCTTTTCTAAACAGAGCAGAAAAAAATGCTATGGTTGGAATACCAGCCCCTGTCTTAAAAAGGGCTGAATCAGAAAAATACTTAAGAGCACCCGGGATTCTTGTAGGATCCGGATTCTGATAATAATAGGTCATCCATTCCCCAAATTCCTTATCGGATTTGAAACTCACATCATCACACCACCCACGCGGGGTCGACAACAAAACCATAGCTATCAACAAACCAAGAATTCTCTGAGTTCTCATTAGTGCACCTCCCTTTACAAAAGAATTGGCTTACTCGGACCGACCTGAGGCCCTCTATTGAAATAATGATCTGCCAATTTCGGTTCCCGTTCGATGGATTTTGAAAATTCAACGATGGCCTCGTCTAATTTACCTTCTTGAGCTAACCGAATACCTTCATCGGCAACAGAGGTTTGGGCAACCAATAAAAGTAGCAGAACAAGGGTAATTTTCACAAAGCAAGTCTACCTGTTTCAGACGATTTTACAATTATTTTAATGAACTGCCCACCCGATGGCCGCTGGCCCAAGCCCATTGGAAATTAAAACCGCCGATTCGTCCGTCCACGTCTAGAATTTCACCGGCAAAAAAAAGTCCCGGCCGCAGCTTGGACTCAAGGGTCTTGGGATTGACCTCGGACAAATCGATGCCGCCCGCGGTCACCTCTGCTTTCCCATAACCCACTACTCCTGAAATGGGCAACACATGATGTGTGCAAGCTTGAACCAAGGCCTGGCCCGCCGTTTTTGTGAGCTGGTTTAATCTTATTTGACCCTCCACCCCTATTTTACTCAGCAATAGGGTCCCCAGACGTTCTGGGAATAGATCTGATAAAAAAGTCTTCAAAGTTTGATTGGGGTGATGGCTGCGGGCCTGGGAAAGAAGATTATGAAAGGATTCAGAGGTTTCTTTTGGCAGGAAATTAACAAATAGCGCCGGGACATTGTGCTCCTGTGCCAACCAATGGCGGCTGATATCGAGCATGACCGGACCGCTGAATCCAAAATGCGTAAAAAGAAAATCGCCGGTTTTGCGGGCAATTTTTTTGCCGCCAGCGAATAAGGTCACTGTCACCGGCAAGGCGATCCCGGATATTTGTTTATACGGCTCCTCTTTGGTTACTAACGGCGTTAGCGCCGGCATGGTCGGAAGGATCGAATGCCCAAATCCTTGAGCGAGACGGTAGCCGGTGCCGTCGCTGCCTGTGGTTGGATAGGAAAGTCCGCCGGTGGTTAGCACCAGCTGACGGGCCGTGTACTGAAAACTATTCCCCTTGATATCAAATTGTCCCCCGGCAAAGTCCACCGCTAAGACTTTATGTTCCGCTTTAATAGGGATATTTAATCGGGCGCACTCTGCCAGTAAAGCGTCTAAGATGGTTTTACCGGAATGAGTGGACGGAAAGTATTTGCCCTCGTTGCTGTGGGCATCCGCTTCCAGCACCATGTTGACCCCCAGCTCTTCAAAGAAGGCTAATGTTTGGTGTTGGTCGAATGCGCGGAGGATATTTCGAACTCTTATGATTTGGTTGCTATTGAAATCCTGTTCACTGACCGCCTTATTGGTCACATTGCACCGGGTGCCGCCGGACATTAAAATCTTGGCCCCGATTTTCTTTTGTGCGTCCAGCACCAGCACCGACAATTTTCGGCGTGCGGCGGTGATGGCCGTCATCAGTCCAGCAGCCCCTGCTCCCACAATGACAACGTCATAAAGCATCTTTTAATTGATTTCTGGGACGATCATTCACGTCTTCTTATCATAAGCATAATTGACCATCCATTGGATCCCAAACTTATCTTCAAACATGCCAAAATAAGCGTTCCAAAATGTTTTTTTAAGAGGCATGGTGACCGTCCCCCCGGCTGAAAGCTCATTGAATAATTTGGTTGCCTCTGCCTCACTCTCTGGATTTAATACGATATGAAAATTATTACCTTCCATTAGCCTTCGTCCCGTGGACGCTAAGGCATCGTATCCCATGAGAACATTGCCTTTCTTGATCGGTAAGGCAATATGGATAATTTTATTTTGCTCATGGGCAGGTAATTTGTCTGAATCGGGCATGTCTTTCACATACATTAATGCAGAGAATTCACCGCCGAATACCGATTTGTAGAAATTAAATGCTTTTTCGGTATTGCCGTTGAATTTTAGACAAGGATTGATGGTTGCCATTGTATTCCTCCTATGATTTTGGTCCATTTGATCACGTTAAGGAGCCACCTTCTGCTTCTTCCTAAGAAAGTATCTTTCGATGGTATATGTGGAGATGACCGCCAGGATCAAAGTCAGCGTCCAATGCGCCACAACATTAAACAACAATCCGTGGGCGTAGTAAAGTTTGTAAATGAAATACCTCACGGGGTAATGCCACAAATAAAAAGCATACGATATATCGCCAAACCATCGCATAAAAGGATTTTCTAGGAGAAGCCGCAGTGGTTTAAAACCAAAATAAACTGCGAAAAAGAATAAAGTAAAAATAAGCTCATGACCCCGGTAATTAAGAAACCACTGATCATATAGAACAGGGTTACGCCAAGTATTGTCAAATGTTGTGGCCTAGAATTTTGGTCCAGCCGATTTTTAGGAGTATCCCGTCGATATTTGCCCTCTAATTGCCTCTATAAGCCACGATTTTAGACTGAGGCAGGTTCTGATACCTCGGTTAATTTGATCTTACCATCCAGGATATCTTCAACCCGGATGCCATCTTGATACTTAATGCCTTGCCAGATATCTTCGGCTTTCACATGACCATGAATGCGCTGCCAACGCTTCTGGGCTGATTCAAGCAGCTTGAAGACCATCGTCAGTGTCGCCATTCTTGATCCACAGCCCTTGGTCTTATTCGTCCGTAGTCTCACCGACGCAAAGGGAGACTCAATGACATTACTTGTACGGATGTGGCACCAGTGTTCCGCCGGGTAATTGAAGAAGGCCATTAATTTATCGCGATGGTTACGCAGGCAATCCACCGCCTTGGGATACTTGGCTTCAAACTCCTCAATGAACACATCAAAAGCCACATTGGCGTCCATCTTCGTTGGCGCCATATAAATATCGTTCAACATGTCCTTGGCTTTTGCCTGCAAGCTGTTCGGTAATTTATCCAGCACATTACAGATCTTATGTGTCCAGCAAAGCTGTTGGTCCGTCTCCGGGAATTCTTCCGCCATGGCTGCCCATAATCCCAGAGCCCCGTCAGCGATTGCCAACTTCGGCCCTTGCTTTAGGCCACGCCGCTTTAAATCACGCAACACAGAAGCCCAACTGTCTTTAGACTCTCTAAACCCGTCTACCACCGCCACAATCTCTTTGGTCCCATCCCGGCGGGCCCCAATGATAACCAGAATACACATGCGTTTATCCTCCCCCAGACGCACATTAAAATGTATCCCATCCGCCCACCAGTACACATACTCCACAGACGATAGCTCACGATTGGTCCAGGCTTCGTACTCTTTCTGCCAGATCTCTTTGAGCCGGCATATTGTCTGCGCCGATAACCCAACCGCATTCTTGCCCAATATCTTCTCTAACGCCTCTTGAAAATCTCCCGTCGATATGCCTTTCAAATACAGTACCGGCAGTAATTCTTCGATACTCTTGCTCTTACGCATGTACGGCGGAATCAAATCGTTTCTAAACCGCGGCTCATTCTGTTCTTCCAGCACCCGGTCATCCACCCGCGGCACTTTGACTTCAACCTGGCCGGCACCGGTCACAACCTTGCGTGTTTTATGATATCCATTGCGCACCACTAACCGCCGCTCATACTCATCAATCATGTATTGGTATCTTTCAACGTGTAGATTGACCTCTACCTCCAACACCTGCGCCAATAAATTCCTGGCGCCACGTCGCAATATTTCATCCAGGGGCTCTTTTGTTAAATTCTCTGGATTGCTTTTGAATGTTACGGTATGATTCTTCATGGGAGTGTCCTTTCGTTTGGCGCGCGTTAACGCGCCGTTTGTTTGAACTGCTTATATCGAAAGGATACTCCTTTTTTTCAGCTCTTTCTACTCAGACCACAACATTCGAGTATATCTGAGAAGGACTTTAAACCTTATTATGTGGCCCACACAAAAATCGAAACCCTCGCGCTCTTAGATGATGAACACAAGGGTTCGAATTGGTACCAATGGCGGAGAGGTCGGGATTCGAACCCGAGGGCCCAGTTACCCAGGCCAACTGCTTAGCAGGCAGCTCCGTTCGGCCACTCCGGCACCTCTCCAAAATGTTCTTTAAAGCGATCTATGTTTAGGATTATGGAAACCTACGATTGCAAAGTATTTTTGGACATCTATTTTAGAATAAACTGAAACATGGTGACCGCCTAAGTACGCCTTAATATTTACTGTGTTTATAGTATCACATACAAAATTCAGCAATGGTTTGGAACAATTTGTAAAACACAATTTTAAGTACTGATATTTCTTACCGCCAGATTCATAACAATGTTTATAAACCCCTCCGGCTGTATCCATTAATCCTCGTACGCAAGCCACTCTGTATTCCGGTCTTTCTTCGATCCATTTGGGGACGTTTACCTGATTCCTCAACTTATGCCCCAGGACAAGACCTTGCGAGATTAAAAAATCGATTACGTTGGAACTACGTACAACCACATCACCGCCATTATTATCTTTCCGGCTACGTATAAAATAATTTACGGAAAATAGATTTTCAAGTAGGTTGCAAATATACTCAGCATACTTTATGTCCGTTTGATAGTTAAAAGTGATCCCGAATTGATATTTACTCATTATCCCGCCATCACCCAACATAATACCAATAAACTCGGCCAATTCCCCAGAGCGCGCCGGACTACAAATTTTTTTCTTACTACAAATTTTTCTAATAGCCTTGGATTATTGTGCAATAACTCCATACTTCGTTTGCCACCCCTACTTCGTCCCGCTGGCGTACCTGGGTTTCCATATAAAGCATGGCGTCTTAACCCGCCTAATCTTGATTTTTGAATCTGATTAATTTTCCCTCTCCATCTTCATCTTACGCTTCTTCTGAAAGAATTCGCTCAAGATCCCGCCGCATTCGGCCGCAAAAATGCCACTCTGCACGTCGATCCGATGGTTCAATTTATGGTGCTGCACCAGGTTGACCACGGACCCGCAAGCTCCGGTTTTAGGGTCCTCCACACCGTAAAATAAATGTCCCAGACGGGCCAGGACCATGGCCCCGGCGCACATCGAACAGGGCTCGATTGTAACATACAGGGCACACTCCTGCAACCACTTCGCGCCCAGATAATTGGTGGCTTGGGTGATGGCGATCATTTCGGCATGGGCGGTGGGGTCTTTGAGCATCTCCACTTGATTGCCGGCCCGGGCAATGATCTTGTTCTCATGCACAATCACTGCCCCGACGGGGACTTCGTCCGCAGCTAAGGCCTTTTGGGCCTGGCGCAGGGCTTCCTGCATAAATAGTTCATCGAGTTTAGTCATGCAAGGTCACACGGTTGGAAATTCAATATGCACCATGGTGCCTTTGCGCAGCGAACTTTGGATGTGGATGTCGCCGCCGGCGGCGTGCACCAGGGAGTAAACAATGGACAGTCCCAAACCGGAATTTTTATCAATCCCACGTTCCTTGGTGGTAAAAAACGGCTCAAAGACTTTTGACAAATGCTCCGGGGTGATCCCCACCCCCTCGTCCTGAATATTGACCGAGACGGTTTTTTTCTGCGGGTCGGCGCTGGTATGGATGGTGATTTTCCCTCCAGCGGGCATGGCTTGGATGGCATTGAGTAAGACATTGTGAATGACCTGCTGGCAATCCACCCGCCCTATCGCGGCCGGCGGCATATGTTTGCCTAAGTGCAAGCCCAAACTGACCCGGGCCGATTTGAGCTGGATCTCAAGTACACCGATGATTTCGGTGATGAGGGAGTTGACTGAGCTCGATGCTGTTTTGGCTTTGACCGGAGAATTCCGCAAAAGCATCATGCGCTGGGTGGTTTGGCTGCAGCGGTGCAACTGCCGATTGATCTGCTCCAGGGTGGTGAGGATATTCTTAAAATCTTTATAGGAGATATACTCAAAATCCCGCGATTTGTAATCACTGATGAGTTTACGCGAGCTCTTGACCAAAGACTGCAGCGGAGCGTCAAGCTCCTGGGCCAGGCCGTAGAGCAGGTCAAAAGACGGGGTTGGTTTGTGTTTGGGCGACGACATAATTAAAAACGCGCCTGGAAGGGATCGAACCTTCAACCTTCAGTTCCGTAGACTGATGCTCTATCCAATTGAGCTACAGGCGCAATTATATAACTGTTTTAATCCCAGCAACTTGTGTAAGACTATCTTTTTGTGTGTTTTCTAAAATTTGTTCTGGGGACCATATGGGGACCAAATTGTCCCTATTTTGTGTCGCCTTAGCATTAATACTATTGCCCAATATGTCAACCGCCCGTCTCTTATGACCCGGAGATAAATGCGCGTACCTTAATGTCATCTCAATCGTTTGATGCCCCATAAGCTCTCTTACCGTATTTAAATCTACCCCGCTCATGACCATTTGAGAGGCAAACGTATGCCGGAGGTCGTGGAAATGGAAATTCTTTATATCAGATTTACGTAGGGCTGTCCAGAAGCTTCTCCGGATATCCATCATCCTTTGGCCATCAGCATAGCAAAATATATATTCTGATCTTGGATTCCTTCGTATGCCTTTCAAAACCCGGCAAACCTCGTCATTCATTGGCACTTCTCTACCTTCCCCGCTTTTGGTTTCCCTTAAATAAATGATTCTATTTGTGAAGTCAATATCCCCCCAGTTAAGGTTAAAAATCTCCCCCTTTCTCATACCTGTATTTAGGGCGAGGGTGATAATTTCCTTGAGTCTTCCTTCAGAGTTAGACAAAAGCTTGGAAATTTCCTCCTTCTCTAAAAAGCGCAGACGAGTATTATTCTCTTTTAAAAATTTAACTTTGCTTACTGGATTAAATCCCTGATATCTTTCCCAGGCAATTGCTTTATTAAAAAAACTCCTTAAAAAGGATAACTTTCGATTGACCGTTGCAACAGCACTAGTTTTCGTTTGTTCAACCTTGTATTTTTCAATATCGACAACCCTGATCTCATCTAGATATCTGCCTTCAAATATCGCTTTGAACTGCTTTGCATAGGTATTATGTGTTTTACGACAAGATTTCAAACCTTGGCAATGTGAGGTGGACCCACTTGTCTAGACCAATCTTTTTAATACGACGGCAATTTAAATTTCTTGAGGAATTGCCGCCTTTGGTGCAATCATTTCAAGCCCCGAGAATATTGACCAAGGCGTTTTGTTCTTAAGCGACGAGTGCCGACGCGTCATATTGTAATCGTCAAAGAACTCTTTTAAACCCACAAAGGCTTCAGGTATCGTTTCATATCGTTTGATGTAAATATCTTCATATTTGAGCGTTCGCCACAAGCGCTCTATAAAAATATTATCCAACGCCCGACCGCGGCCATCCATGCTTATAGAGATTCCAGCTTTAGTTAACACCTGGATAAAGGCTTCACTGGTAAACTGACAACCCTGGTCAGTATTAAAGATCTCTGGCTTGCCATACTGCAACGCGTCTTCTAAACACTCAACACAAAAATCTGCATTGAGTGTGTTACTTAATCTCCAGGCCACAACATATCGGCTATGCCAATCAACAATTGCTGTCAGATAAACAAAACCATGACCCAAACGGATATATGTAATATCCATGCTCCAAACTTGATTCACACGATTGATCGTAATATCCCTTAAGAGATACGGATAAACCCTGTGCTGTGAGTTGCGTTTGCTGGTATTCTTCGTCGGCACGACCCCAGCAATTCCCATCCTGCGCATCAAGCGGCGTACTCGCTTACGACCAACGTTATAACCCCGGTCCCATAACCGCCACTTCATCTGCCGGGAACCTAAGCAGGGGCGTTTGGTGTACAGATCATCAATGACATTCATTAATTCTAAATCTTCGGCTTTAGTTGGCTCAGGCTCATAATACAGGCTCGAACGATTTAGCTCCAACAACTCACATTGACGCCTGACACTGATTTTAGCGTTATCTTCTTGGGTTATCATGATCCGTTTATCTTCAATTGTCAGATGCGTAATTTTTTTTAAGCCAATCGTGCTCAAGCTTCATCTGTCCTATGATCTTTTGCAATTGCTCGATTGTCTCGTCTTTTTCCCTAAGCGCCTTCGTATCGCTGCTTCTAAATGCTCCAGATACCCGTTCTTTGAGGAGATTACGCCAGGTGTTGATCTGGCTGGGATGGACCTGGTGATCAACGACAATTATTTTTCCCGGTCAACGACAATTAAAACTCCCGATTCTAAACATGTGCTTCTTTAAGGTTTTCCTGTCCGATTTTCCGCTTTTTAGCTGAATCTATCCGATAACTTTCAATA
>JAKFXC010000076.1 GCA_021731625.1 Candidatus Omnitrophota bacterium | reverse complement strand
CAAATAGGCCTTCACTTCCCAGGCGATCTGGCCGACGTACTGCACAGGAATTTTTAAATAATAGTCCACCGCCTCTTGCATCCGGCCCATGGTTTCATAGGCATCGGCAATGTCAAAAAATAATTCCGCATTTCCCGCCGCTGATTTGCCCTGCTCGATGTTGAGGGCGCTTTCATAGGTCTTAATTTCCTTCTCGTAATTCTGGTTGTTGCGGTAAAGCTGGGCCATCTTTAAATACGCGTCACGGGCGTACTCGGGATTGGTGGAGGCAATGTTCTCATACGCGTCGATGGCTTTTTGGGGATCAAATTCTTTGGAAAAAATACCGGCAATGGCGAGCTTCACCTTCGAGGCCAAAGCCGGGTCTTTGGCGGAAACGGCTTTATACTGGGCCAGGGCCAAATCCACCGTGCCCTGCATTTCATAGGCCTGGCCTAGTTCATAATGCACCTGGTCTAGCTGAGGCGTGTCCGGAAAACGTTCCAGGATGCGGACATAAAAACCCGCCGCCTCATCGTATTGGGAATTTTTCATGGCGTATTGGGCCAGCCACAACAGCGCCTCCTGCTCCACTTCGGTCTTGGGGTATTTGTAGGCAATGAGTTTAAAACGTTTGACCGCCTCTTTAAACTGACCGGCCTCAAACTGGCACTTGGCAATGCCGATGTCCGAATTCTTAGCCACGGTCTCGTCATCCGGGTACAGGCGCAAAATTTTCTGAAAAATTTTCAACGCATCGTCGTACTGCTTTAAATTAAGATACGACAGCGCCAGGATATAATTGGCCTCCGGCGCAAAGTCGCTGGGATGCGTCAGACCCTTGAGGAAACCTTCCATGCGGGACGCCGCAGTTTTCCAATTGCCTCTCTTAAACTGCAGGACCCCCCGGTAGTAACTGATGTCTTCCAGGTACTTGCTGCTGGGAAAATTTGCCTGCAGGGCTTCCAGAACGCTTTGGGCCTCTTCCATTTTGTCGGTTTTAAGCAACGCAATTCCCTGACGGAACATCACATAATCTGCCCATTGGCTGTCCGCATAATTTTTGCGCACTTGCTCGTACAATGCCACGGCTTCGTTTAACTTCCCGGCATCGTGGTAGGCATCGGCCATTTGCGCCAGGGCATTGGCCTTGGTGTCGTGCGAAGTGGTGCGGTCAAACGCAGATTGAAAACTACGGAGGGCTTTTTGAAAATCGCCCAGTTTGATCAATGCCCAGCCCAAACCCAGGCGGGCTTTTTCCACCAGCTCTTCGTCACCCTCCTTGGAGTGGTGGTCCAACACAAATTGAAAGCTTTGCGCGGCTTCCGGATACTTTCTTAAGGCATACTGCGCATTGGCTTTGCCCAAATAAGCCTGCAGCCGGTAAGTGCCCGATGGGAAATTCCGAATCAACTGGTCGTACCCGCCCACGGCCTCTTCCCAGCGGCCTTGCTCATAAAATAAATGCCCCCGGGCCAACAATACTTCTTCCGACGACAAATTTTTTGATTTAGCAAAATCCATGGCCTCACCGATCAGGCGTTCGGCCTGCTCGTACATTTTTTTCTTGATAGCGCACCAGATCTTGCCTATGCCAGCCGCTTCCAGCGCGCCGGGGTCCTGGGTCAATTTGAGGGCCCGGTCATACGCCTCCATGGCCAGGGTAAAATTTTCCATGTAATAATGCGCATCGGCGATGTTGAGCTGCGCCTCGGTGGCATGCGGGCTTTGAGGATACAAGGTCAAATATTGCCCGAATTCCCGGATGGCGGATGGATAATCCCCCACATTGTAAGAACTCTCGGCGATCTTGAGCAGGCTGTCCTCGCTCAATTGGTGCCGGGGAAATTTTGCGGTCAACTTTAAAAACGATTCTTTGGCCTTGGCAAATTGTTGCTGGTCAAAATAAGACCATCCCAGGGAATACAAAGCTTGCGGCAGATAGGGTGAGGACGGGGCTGATCGAAGCAATTGCACATAACTGGAGCGCGCCTGCTCATAATTGGACAATTTCAGATGCGCCTCTCCTGTCCAAAACAGCAGCAGGTCATTATTTTCTCCAGCGGAGGTGACTTGCTCAAACAGCTCCAGGCTCTTGGCGTAGTCATTGCGAAAATAATAACATTGCCCCAGCAGCAATCTGGCCTGGTTGATTTTAGGGCTCTGATCATACTTAGGGAGAAACTCCTCCAGATAACGGATGGCCACGTCATGAAAACCATCGTCGAAAGCGCGCTGGGCCGTAGACAAGAGCTCGTCTTCTTCGCTTAAACCCAACACCTGGTGAGGGCCGCCGATCAGAAGCATCGGCAGGGCTAAGGCCAGAAGAATTTTTTTTAGGTGCATCGGCGTAAAAACTCCTTTAAATACGTCCCGGTATGCGAACGTGGGTTTTGAGCAATCTCCTCCGGGGTCCCGGCCGCCACCAGTTCGCCGCCGCGGTCCCCGCCTTCGGGCCCCAGGTCGATAATATAATCCGCATTTTTGATCACGTCCAGGTTATGTTCGATCACCAGCACCGTGTTGCCGCGGTCCACCAAACGCTGCAGGACCTGCAAGAGCTTGTCCACGTCGGCAAAATGCAGCCCGGTGGTCGGTTCATCGAGGATATACAAGGTCCGTCCGGTGGCTGGTTTGCACAACTCGCTGGCCAATTTGACGCGTTGGGCCTCGCCTCCCGATAGCGTGGTGGCCGGCTGTCCCAGGCGAATGTAGCCAAGGCCCACATCGGTCAAAGTCTGCAAAATATTATGAATGCGCGGGATGCTCTCATACAGCCCCCGGGCCTCCTCGACGGAAAGCTCCAGCACCTGGGCAATGTTCTTTCCTTTGTATTCGACCTGCAGGGTCTGGCCGTTGAAGCGTTTGCCATGGCAGACCTCACACTCCACATAAACATCCGGTAAAAAATGCATTTCAATTTTTTTGATGCCGTCCCCCCCACAGGCCTCGCACCTGCCCCCTTTGACATTGAAACTGAATCGCCCGGGTTTATAGCCGCGAACTTTGGACTCAGGCAACTGCGCAAAAATGTCACGCATCAAACTAAACACCCCGGTGTACGTGGCCGGGTTTGAGCGCGGGGTGCGCCCGATGGGGGATTGGTCGACCACAATCACTTTATCCAAATACCCAATGCCTTCGATTTTCTTATACGCTCCGGGCTTTTGCTTGGAACCATAGACCGCATTGGCCAGTGCCTTGTACAAAATGCCGTCGACCAAGGTGGATTTGCCAGAACCGCTCACCCCGCTGACACAGACAAACACCCCCAGCGGAATGGTGATGTTTAAATTTTTTAAATTATGCTCCTGGGCACCAATGATTTTTAATAGCTTTTGGTCTGCCGGCTGCCGCCGGTACGCCGGCGTGGGAATTTTATAATTTCCGCTTAAATACCGGCCGGTCAAGGAATCCGCCGATTCGAGCAATCCAGCCACGTCCCCGGCGTAAATAATTTTTCCTCCCGCCTCTCCAGCCCCGGGGCCTAAATCAATGACATAATCCGCCCGCCGGATGGTGTCTTCATCATGTTCAACCACAATCAACGTATTCCCCAAGTCTCTTAAGGCATGCAGGGTCGAGAGCAAACGGTCATTGTCTCTCTGATGCAGGCCAATGCTGGGTTCATCGAGGACATAAATAACCCCCACCAGCCCGGAACCGACTTGGGTGGCCAGCCGGATGCGTTCAGCCTCACCGCCGGAGAGCGTGGCACTGCGGCGGTCCAAGGTCAAATAGTCCAGTCCCACATTGATGCAAAAGTCCAAACGGCGGTTGATTTCCTTTAAAATCTCGGCACTGATGGTTTGTTTGTCTTTCGACAGCGACAGCCCTTGGAAAAATTGTTTGGCTTCCTTAATCGACAGTGCGCTGATCTGGGCGATGTTCTTATCCGCCACCGTGATCGCCAGGGATTCCTTTTTCAAGCGTTTCCCCCCGCAGGCAGGGCAGGCCGATTCCGACATATAGGTGGAAATTTCTTCCTTGAGCCAGTCGCTGTCGGTATCCTGGAACATGCGCTGCAGATAATTGGCCACCCCTTCAAAGCGGCGGCCCCAGATCTCCTCTTCCGAACCATAAAAGACAATATTGGCGAATTTTTTGCTCAAATTCTTAAACGGCAGCCGCGGGTCTACCTTATACATAACGGCGAGCTCGCGCAACACCGCCCGGTAATACATCATATATCCCCCGTGGCCTTTCCTCCATGGTACGATCGCGGTGGTCCAGGCCTTGTTGACATCCGGGACCAAAGCCAGGGGATCAATTTCCATTTTGGTGCCAAGTCCTTTGCAATCAGGACAGGCGCCGTAAGGAGAATTGAATGAGAATACCCGGGGTTCAATCTCGCTTAAAGACGTGCCGCATTCGATGCAGGCATATTTTTCGCTAAATGTTTGGTCCGGGCGAGCTTTGTTAAAGTCCGCCATCAAAATTCCTTCGCCGATTTTTAAAGCGGTTTCCACCGAATCGAACAAGCGCTGGCGGATGCCGGGCCGAACACTCAGGCGATCGACCACCGCTTCGATGTGATGGATTTTATATTTATCAAGCTTGATGGCTTCGGTGGTCTCAAGCATTTTACCGTCGACCCGAAGGCGGGCGAAGCCAGATTTAGCCACCTGGGCCCCGATGCCACGGTACTCCCCTTTGCGACCGCGCACCATGGGTGCCAGGATATTGATCTTGGTGCCTTCGGAGAGGCCTAAAATGTGGTCCACGATCTGCTGGGCGGTTTGCTGCTCGATCTTTTTTCCGCATTGGTGGCAATGGGGCGTTCCGACGCGCGCATAGAGCAAACGCAGATAATCATAAATTTCAGTCTGCGTGGCCACCGTTGAGCGCGGGTTGCGGCTGATCGTCTTCTGCTCGATCGAAATCGTGGGTGAGAGGCCATCGATGTGCTCCACCTGCGGCTTTTGCATTTGGTCCAAAAACTGCCGGGCATACGCCGAGAGACTCTCCACATAGCGGCGCTGGCCTTCGGCATAAATCGTATCAAACGCCAGAGACGATTTGCCAGAGCCGCTTAAACCGGTGATCACCACGAATTGGTTGCGGGGGATGGTCAAATCTATGTTTTTTAGGTTGTGTTCCTTTGCCCCGCGGATATGGATAGCGTCGGATTTCATAAAGTTTGTTATTATACACCAATTGTCTCTACAATTGGTGAGGCATTTTACTGCTTCGCCGTAGGTGCATGACCCGAAAAAAACGACCCCTGTATTAAGGAAATACAGGGGTCGCCGTAAAACGCACTTTAACAGCAGCGTTTATTTGCGTTTCTTGGTCTTCCTTTTGGAAGATTTTTTCTTGGTGCCGCCGCGGACCATCTTTGCCGCGGAGATATCGCCTTGCTTATCAATGAAGTACAAATAACCTTCCTGTCTCTTGATCCCCACCTTGGCGACTTTTTTGGGAGAACCTCCCTTTTTGTCACCACGGGCCATCTTTGCTGCAGAGACATCTCCCTGCTTGTCGACGAAATAAAGATAACCTTTTTCTTTTTTCACGCCGACTTTTGCGATTTTTTTAGCAGCCATACATTCACCTCCTTTCCTGAAATACCGTTTTTACGTTCCCAGCTTTACACCCTGGAAAAATTGCTTCAGAGTCTGGATCGCCGAAAGCACGGCCAAGTAACTGGTCTTGGGGTTGTCCGGACAGACCACGTTCTCCGTCTTGGTCAGCAATCGGCCGAATTCACCGATGACTTCGATCTCATGGGAATTGACCTTAAATTCCGGTGAGGTACTGATGCGGATGCGCAATCTGTCCTTGGCACCGGAGGCCAAGGCAATGGTGGCCGCCACATTGATATTCTGGGGAAAACATTTCACGGCTTCGCGGACTTTGCCGTCAAAAAGAATGGTCTCTTTTTTGATGTGCGATAAATTGATCCGTTTGGCCTGCACATACGCATTGTCGGCAAAACCATAAATGGGTTTGCGGGTGGTCAACGTGATTTGCGTGATTTTGCCCAGGGCCGCGGCTTTGATGGCGTCAATGCCGGCGATGGCGCCTGAGGGGATGAGCAGGCGCACCCCCCGCTTTTGGGCCAATCTCAAAATAGATTCACCGTCGATAAATTTGCCGACGCTCATGATCAAAATGTCCTTATTGGAAAGCAGGGCTTGCCGCACCAACACATGGGTGTCCGGCGCATTGACCGCTTCCACGATCAAATCGCTGACCGCCAACAGTTCCTGATAAGAATTTCTTATGATGTTTTTACTATAAGGAAGGAATTTGGCCAGCCGCTCGGATTTGGCTGGGTTGATGTCGAAGAGGCCCGTGACCCAGGCCTGTTCGTCGCATTCGCTTTTGATGCTGCGCGCAATACGCGAGCCAATGGCCCCGCACCCTAAAATGCCCACCCTGATTTTGGATTTAATTCGATTCATGAATCCGGACACTGATGTTATCAATCAGTCTGGTCTTATCGAAGAACACGGCTAAGGCAATCAATATATGTCCTTTAAGCCGCTTAAGGGCTTTCAGGGTGTTGACATCCACACATGCGATGTATTGGATCTTTCCATTCGTTTGGGAACCAATGATGCTTTTGATCATCCGGATAATGGTAGCGCTGGAACGCTCGCCTCTGAGTATTGCTTTCTTGGCTGCCTTTAAGGCGATATACAGCGTCTGGGCTTCCCGTCGCCCGATCGCGCTCAGGTGAACATTCCGGGAACTCATGGCCAAACCATCTGGCTCGCGCACCGTTGGCATCACCCGGACCTTGACCGGAAAATTCAAGTCTTTAACCAAGACTTTAAGCACCGCCACTTGCTGGGCATCCTTGGCTCCCAAATACATGGTGCAGGGGCCAAGCAGGTTGAGCAATTTGGCCACCACGGTCGCCACGCCCCGGAAATGTCCGGGCCGAAAGGCGCCGCACAACCCTTGAGAAATTTCTTCCACATCGATGTATGTCAAATAGCCTTGAGGATAAACGTCATTATCCGACGGAACAAAAAGAATGTCAACATTTTCTTTTTTTAACAGCGACGAGTCGCGTTTGAAGTCGCGCGGGTAGCGTTTGAAATCCTCTTTAGGGCCGAATTGGGCGGGGTTGACATAGATGCTCACCACACTCAGGGCCATTTCCTTTTTGGCCAAACGGGCCAGGCCTAAATGCCCCTCATGAACGTAGCCCATCGTCGGGACAAAGCCAATGGTTTTGCCTTGGCGGCGGGCTTCATCTAACAGAAACCGCAATTTTTTTAAGTCTTTAACGATGCGCATAATCGTGGTTCTATTTCCTGTAGCGACTGCAGGATAAATTCGCGTTGTATCATCCGCGGGTGCGGCACAATGAGACGCCGGGTAACTAGTTTTAAATCATCGTAAAGCAAAATATCAATATCCATAAGACGCGGCCCGCGAAAAATTTTGCGGCGCCGGCCGAATTTATTTTGGATGTTGTGAATGATATCTAACAGGTCGTCCGGCAACAGATGCGTTTCCGCTTTCAGAACCGCATTCAGATATGTATGCTTGCCCGGACATTCAAAAGGATCGGTCTCGATAAAGGAGGAAATTTTTTGCACCCGCACGCCGCTGGAATTGAGTTCCTCAATGGCCCGTTGCAAGTTCCGCTGGCGGTCGCCGAGATTGGACCCCAGGCCCAGGTAAACAGTACTCATGCCAATACTTTGGAGAGTCGGGATATGGCCTGGTTGATGCGGTCAACGGGAAGGGTCAAAGCCATGCGCACGTAGCCCTCTCCTGATTTGCCGAATCCCACGCCGGGAGTGACCACAATGTCAGCCTGGTCCAAAAAGGTCTTGGCGCAGGACATGGAATCGGTAAATTTGGTAGGAATTTTGGCCCACACATAAAAAGCGGCCTTAGGAGGATCAATTTTCCATCCCACGGCGCGCAAACCATTGATTAAGGCATCGCGGCGCATTTGGTATTCGCTGCGCATGTCGTCGATGTCCCTCGGGTCCAGATTCAAGGCGGCAATGCCGGCGTGCTGGATGGCGCTAAAGACACCGGAATCACAATTGGATTTGACTTTGGCCAGAGCGGAGATGAGCGTGGGGTTGCCGCAGGCCCAGCCCAGCCGCCAGCCGGTCATATAATACGTTTTTGAAAAAGAATGGAATTCAATGGCAATGTTTTTGGCGCCTGGGATTTCAAGGATGCTCGGCGGTTTGATCCCATCGTAGTACACCTCGGAATAAGCCAGGTCGGAAATGATGATGATCCCTTTAGAACGACAAACACCCACCAGGCCCTCGTAAAACTTTTTATCGGCGATGGCGGACGTGGGGTTGTTCGGGTAGCAAATAAAAATCGCTTTAACATTTTTAAGATTCTCGATGTCCTCGATTTTGGGCAAAAAGCCATGCGACGCTTTCAGAGGCAAATACTGGATCTTACCGCCGGCAAAGGTGACCGCGGCCTGATACGCAGGGTAAGCAGGCTCGGTCAAGACCACTTTATCACCAGGATTGATGATGCCCAAGGGCAGATGCGCCAGGCCTTCTTTGGAGCCAATGAGTGGATAAATTTCCTGGGTAGGATCCAAGTCGACCCCAAAACGTTTTTTAAACCACTTGGCGATTTCCACCCTCAATTGAGGCACACCGGCGTCAAATGGATAATGATGGTTATTGGCGTCTTCGGCGGCTTTTTTCAAGGCATCGATGATCGGCTGATGCGTGCGCTGATCAGGGTCACCCACGCCTAAGTTAATGATGTCCCGGCCCTGGGCAATGGCGGCGCGCCGGGCCTGGTCAATCTCGACAAACAAATACGGCGGCAATTGCTTAAGGCGATCGGAAAATTCAATTTTAAATTCGGTCTCGGTTGACATAATTATACCCGCCTTACCTCAGGATTTTGTTAGGCAAAGAGCAAACACGACCCCTACGAACAGAACCAGAGATCCACTGAGTAAATAACATCCAAATTTACCATCTTTTCTAAAAAAACTAACGATTGCCATTATTGCATTGAAGCCCAGTTGTAAACGTAACAAAACACAAAAAAGGAATGCCTCCATGATATTAATATAGAACGGCTCAAAAATTTCTCCTGCCATCGCCGAAGTTATGAGGTCTGAGATAAGAATTACTGCAAATCCTAAAATGATAGCCGCGCTATTAATTTTAAGTATTCTGGACATCTCTCATGCCAGGGTCCTTATTTTAATCCCAGCACATCCTGCATATTAAATAAACCCTTTTTCTTATTCGCCAAGAACTTCGCCGCCACCAATGCTCCCTCGGCAAAAATATCCCGGGTCTTGGCATGGTGATGGATCGAAAGGAGGTCTACAGCGCTTTCAAAGGTGATAGTGTGGTCGCCGATCACTTCGCCTTCGCGCAAAGAGTCAATGGACTTGACCTTGGTTTTGGAAGATGTTTCGGCAATGTCCGCCATGGTTTTGGCCGTGCCCGAGGGCGCATCTTTTTTATGCACATGGTGGGTCTCGGTCAAATATATCGCGTAATTCTTGCCGGTGATTTGTGCGGCCCAGCGGATCAAGCCAAAGACCACATTGACTCCTACGGACATGTTGGAAGAAAACACAATGCCAATTTTGGTGGAGGCCTTTTTGATGGCGGCAATTTGGGGCTTGGTAAAACCCGTGGTGCCGATGACCATATTAACGCCGTACTTTTGGCAGGCCTTCAAATGCTCGATCGTCGCGTCGGGAGTGGTAAATTCAATAAGCACACGGCTGCCTTTGAGATGGGCGCCATCAAAGCTGACCGGAAGATTATGACTAATCAAAGGCACATCGGGCCGGTTTTTGTCCTCGAGCAAAGCGGAAATGGCAAAGGCCTTGTCTTTGAGGGCCAGCGCGGTGATCCGCTGCCCCATACGTCCCTGACAACCTGATACAGCCAGCTTGATCTTCATGATTTTATTTTTAACCCGTAGTCTTTGATGGCCTGTTTTAATTTGGCGAGATTACCTTCCTCCATTTCACACATCGGCAAACGCATCACACTGCTGCAGAGGCCCAAGAGGCCCATCGCGGTTTTTACCGGGATGGGGTTGGTTTCCAGGAACAATGCCCGGATGAGCGGCACCAGTTTCAAATTGATGGCCTGGGCTTTAGCGCCATCCCCTTTTTGGTAGACATCAATGAGGGTTGCCACATCGCGCGGCACAATATTGGCCGCCACGGAAATGACACCGGTCCCGCCGATGGCCAACACCGGCAAGGTCAAGGCATCGTCGCCGGAAAGCAAAATAAATTCCTTGGGGCACATTTCTTTGACTCTCAGCATCTGCTCCAGGGACCCTGATGCCTCTTTGACGCCCACAATATTTTTGCAATCGCGGGCCAGTTTGGCCATGAGCTCGGGCTCAATATTTTTCCCCGTGCGCCCGGCGATATTATAAAGAATAATTGGCAGCGGCGCTGCTTCGGCCACCGCTTTAAAATGCAGATAAAGTCCTTTATTGGTCGGCTTATTGTAATAAGGGGTGACCACCAAGGCCCCGTCCGCGCCAACTTTGGCCGCGTGCTTGGTCAAGGCCACCGCTTCCGCCGTCGAGTTGGAGCCGGTGCCGGCAATGACAGGCATCCTCTTCTTGGCAGCGCCTACGCACAGGGCAATGACATGTTTGTGTTCTTCTTCGTTTAAGGTCGGCGATTCGCCAGTGGTGCCGCAAGGAACAATGCCCTGGGTCCCTTGCTGGACATGCCAGTCCACCAATTTTTGATAGGCCGCGTCATCGACCATGTCGCCTTTAAATGGCGTCACCAAAGCAACAATGGAACCTCTAAATTGTGCGCTCATTCGATCCCTCAATGGTTGTACAGATATTCACCCTTGGCAATGACTTTGGCTTCCCCGCTTAACCACACATTGTCAATTTTTTTGCCTTCATGCACGTCGAACGCAACTTCCAGGATTTCTTTGCTCACCGTCAACACCCGCATGCTGGCGTTCAACTCTTCTTTCACATTCGGATGCAATTGCAAATACGCCACCAGCGCCGAGGCCACCGCCCCGGTGCCGCAGGCCAATGTTTCCGCTTCCACGCCGCGTTCGAAGGTGCGCACCGCGACCATGCCTTCGCGGGCCCGCTCGACAAAATTGACATTGGTGCCGCGCGGCGCGAACCTCGAATGGTTGCGGATCAAACTCCCGAGGCTATTAACATCCACTTCCTGTAACCCATCCACAAAAAGGATGGTGTGGGGCACACCGGTGTCCATGTAATGCACCACCATTTTCTTCCCATGGATGGTCAAATTGATGTTGGCACCGTAATCTTTTGGGTTGGGCAAATGCACCCGGGCAGAGTCCACATGGGCCTCGGCTTGAATCTCGCCGGCCAATGTGGCAATGCCAAATGTTGTTTGGGATGGCGCATGGTGGACAGCGATATAACAGGCCATGCAGCGGGCCCCGTTGCCGCACATTTCTGCCTCCGAACCGTCAGCATTGATGATGCGCATGCGGAACTGATCCTTGGCCGGTTTTTCCAAAATCAAAATGCCGTCCGCTCCTAGGCCGGTATGGCGCGCACAGATCGCCCGGGCGAATTTGGCATAGTCCAGTCCCAATCCTTCTTCAATGACGATAAAATCATTGCCCGCCCCCACCATTTTTGTAAAAGGGATATTTTTCATGTTATTTGATAAATGAAGGAACGGTCTCGCCCTTCATTAAGTCCTTAAATTCTTCCTTTTTCTTAGTGACCTCAAAGCGATTACCTTTCACCATGACTTCAGCGCAGCGGCCCCGCACGTTATAATTGCTGGACATGACATAGCCATACGCCCCGGCGCTCATGACCGCCAACAAGTCCCCAGGGCCAACTTTGGCCAGAGGCCGGTCATGCGCAAAAAAATCTCCGCTTTCGCAAATCGGGCCCACCACATCCACTTTGGCTTTTCCCGCGGTGGTTTTCTTGACCGGCACAATCTCATGATAAGCATCATACAGGGTCGGACGGATTAAGTCATTCATTCCCCCGTCCACAATCACAAACTTTTTGACCCCGTTATCCTTGATGTATAAAACCTTGGTGACAAAAATGCCGGCATTGCCGACAATGAACCGGCCGGGCTCCATGATGATTTTGAGCTTGCTGCCAGCCAAAATCGGCATCACATTGACCGCATATTCGGCCGCGGTCTGCGGTTGTTCATTCTTATAAATGATCCCCAGCCCCCCGCCGATGTCCAAATATTCGATGCGCATCCCCTCGGAACGCAATTCCCCGATAAAACGCATCACTTTTTTTAAAGCCCCCACAAACGGCGCGCCGGACGTGATCTGCGAACCGATGTGCACATGGATGCCGTTGATAGCGACCTGCGGGTATTTTGCCTGCTGTTTAAAAATATGGCGCGCGGTGCGCAAATCAATGCCGAATTTTTTCTTTAAGGAGCCAGTGGTGATATATTCATGCGTCGGGGCCGGCACGTCCGGATTGATGCGCAGCGCCACCTGAGCGCGCTTTCCCAGTGTGTGGGCCACCCGGTTGATGGCTTCCAATTCCGGCTGCGATTCCACATTAAACAATAAAATGCCGGTCCGCAGGGCCAGGGCAATTTCCTCGTCGGTCTTGCCCACCGAAGCAAACACGATTTTGGTCGGATCCGCCTTGGCCAGTAATGCCTTTTGCAGCTCCCCGCCGGAGACAATATCGATCCCAGCCCCCAGCCCCACCAAACTCTTGAGCACCGCCAAATTGCCATTGGCCTTCATGGCATAGCAAATGAGCGGAGACAGCGGCGCAAACGCCCTTTGGATCTTGAGGAAGTGATCGGCAATGGTTTTATAGCTGTACAAATAAAACGGGGTGCCGACTTTGTGGGCCACGTCAGCGACGCGGACATCTTCGCAATACAGTTCATTGTGCTTAAAATGAAAATCATGCATGCAATTTTTTGCTCCAAATGTCCATCTGCCTGGCCACCAGCCCCGGGTTGGTTGAGCCGAATGAATTTTTAATTTTAACAGACATTTGGGGATTGAAAAGATTTTTTACGTCCTCGGCAAACTGGGGAGCGTAGGCTTTGAGCTCGTTGGTGGTCAATGCCGTAATTTTTTTCCCCTGATCCAGGCAATCTTTCACCATGGCCCCTAAGATATCGTGGGCTTCCCGATAAGACACACCTTTCCGGATCAAATACTCCATGGCATCCACGCAATAAAAACTCTCATCGGTGAGGCTAGCGGCCACCTGCTGCTTATGGACCTTGAGCCCGGCGAATACCTTGGCCAGAAGCTGCAGCCCCATTTTAGAGGTGTCCACCGCGTCAAACAACGGCGGTTTGTCCAATTGCAGGTCGCGGTTATAAGTCAGCGGCAGACCTTTGGGCAACGTCAAGATTTCCGTGACATGGGCGATCATTTTGGCCGTTGAGCCGCGCAACAATTCCAAGACATCAGGGTTTTTCTTCTGCGGCATGATCGAGGAGCCGGTGCACATGGCCCAGTCAATGTCCACAAAATGAAATTCCCGGCTGGCCCATAAAATCAAATCTTCACAGATGCGCGAGATGTGCACCGCCATCATGGCACAATCGAAAATGACCTCGGCGATAAAATCCCGGTCGCTGACCGCATCCATGCTGTTGGGTGAGACCGCGCTAAACCTTAACAATTTCGCAAGATACTTGCGGTCCGTCTTAAGCGAGGTCCCGGCCAGGGCGCAACTGCCCAGGGGTAAAACATCCAGGCGCTTTAAACAGTCGCTCAGGCGTTGCTTGTCCCGCTCCAGCATTTCCACGTAGGCCAGCATATGATGGCCCAAGAGCACCACTTGGGCCTGCTGTAAATGCGTGTACCCCGGAATAATGGTTCCCGTGTTCTTTTTGGCAAATTGCACAATGGATTGCTGCAAACCTGCCGCCGCAAGAATGATCGCCCCCACTTCGTAACGACAATATAATTTCACGTCCAGGACCACTTGGTCATTGCGGGAGCGGGCGGTGTGCAATTTGTCCGCCGGCGGGCCGATCAAATTTTTAAGCGCGTTTTGAATATTGGTATGCACGTCTTCGGCCTCCGGATCAACTTTGAACTTTCCAGATTGAATCTGTAACAAAATTTTACTTAAGCCCGCCACAATCGTCTGGGCGTCCATTTTTGGAATGATACGTTGTTTGCCCAGCATGCGGGCATGGGCCATCGAGCCCAGGCAATCGTACTTGGCCAGACGATAATCCGTGCTAATGCTAAACGTCAATTGGTCTGCCAGCTTGTCGCTGTTTCTTTTAAATCGCGCTCCCCATAATTTTTTCATATATTTTCCTAATCTGCCAGAATGTTCCCGCACTACTCAACCGACGCGTACATCAATGATTGTCATCCAAAATGACGCCGTAAGGTATTAACGTTTGCCTGATGATTTTAAATCAATGTTGATGTCGATCGTTCCCCTCAAGAAACGAAACTTATTCACCTTCTTACAACGTAATAACTCCTTAAGGGCAAAAATTATAGCCAGGTCCTTTTCTTATGCGTTAATACGGCATCCCCCAGATGCGAATAAATCCTTCGGACAATTTAGGATCAAAAATATCTTTGGCGCCGTAGGTGGCCAATTCTTCCTTGTACCTGGAATTGGCCGATTTGCGGCCGACGACTTGGGCGCTTCCCTTATATAGCTTCATACGCACAATACCGCTGACCCGCTCCTGCGTTTTGTTGATAAAAGCATCCAATTGTTGCTTTAAAGGGGTTTCCCACAGCCCATAATAGGTCAACTCCGCGTACTTGGGGGCTATGAGTTCCTTGTAATGCAGGGTTTCTCGATCCAGCACCAGCGCTTCCAATTCTTTATGCGCCGCCATCAAAATGGTGCCGGCGGGATTCTCATAAATCTCGCGGGATTTGATCCCCACCAAACGGTTCTCCACCATGTCCACCCGGCCAACGCCATTGCGCCCGCCGATTTCATTGAGTTTGATAATTAAGTCCTCCGGGTTATGGCTCTTGCCGTTGACTTTGACCGGCATACCTTTGCCGAATTCCACCTCCACATATTCCGGGCGATTGGGGCATTTGAGCGGATTCTGGGTCATGGCATAAATTTCTTCCGGCGGTTCCACCCAGGGATCTTCCAGCACGCCGCATTCTATCGACCGTCCGTAGAGATTGATGTCCGTCGAGTACGGGCTTTTTTTGGTGACATCGATGGGGATTTTATACTTTTGAGCATATTCAATTTCCTGGTCCCGGGTTTTAAATTCCCAGGTGCGCAGTGGCGCCAGTAACTCTAAATGCGGGGCCAATAGTTTGGCCGTCACTTCGAAACGCACTTGGTCATTGCCCTTGCCGGTGCAGCCATGCGCAATGGCCGTGGCTTTTTCTTTTTTAGCGACCAGCACCTGGTGCTTGGCAATGAGCGGCCGTGACAGGGCCGTGGCTAAAAAATATTTGCCTTCATAAACCGCATTGGCCTTAATCGCCGGAAAAACATAATCGCGCACAAACTCGGCCTTTAAATCTTGAATATAAACTTTGGCAGCCCCGGTGGCCAAGGCCCGTTTTTCAATCAGCTTAAAATCACTCCCCTGGCCGACGTCGGCCATAAAAGCAATAACTTCGTAGCCCTTGTCTTTGAGCCAACGAATAAGGCAGGATGTGTCCAAACCCCCTGAATATGCCAACACGACTTTCTTCATCGCGCTTTTCCTTTCAATAAATGCAGCAGCACGGCCTTCTGCACGTGCAAACGGTTTTCCGCTTGGTCAAAAATCCGTGAACGCTCACCATCGATGACGTCAACGGTCACTTCCAAGCCTCGGTGCGCCGGCAGGCAATGCATGAAGATAAAATTTTTGTCCGCCCCTTTGACCAAGCCCGCATTGATTTGATACCCTTTAAAATCCTTGATGCGCTCAGCGGTTTCTTCTTCCTGGCCCATGCTCACCCACACATCGGAATAAATAACGTGCGCGCCTTTGACCGCAGCTTGGGGGTCACGGCCGCAGGTGATGCTGACTTTATTTTTGGCTGCCGCCGCTTGCGCCTGCTTTAAAATTTCTGGATTAGGATCATACCCCTGCGGCCCGGCGAAGCGCACGTGCATGCCGGTTTTCGCACAACAAATGGCCAGGGAATGGAACACGTTGTTGCCGTCTCCGACGTACGCCAAGGTCAGACCTTGCAAACGTCCAAAATGCTCCCGGATGGTCTGCACGTCGGCCAGGGCCTGGCAAGGGTGATGCACGTCGCAGAGGGCATTGATAACCGGCACATCCGCGTGTTTGGCCAATTCCAGCATGTCACTATGATGAAACACTCGGGCTACGATGCCGTGCACATACCGTGACAATGTTTTGGCCACATCGTAAATGGACTCGCGTTTGCCTAGGCTGATTTCCTCCGGGCCCAGGTAGAGGGAATGACCACCCAACTCATATACACCGACGGAAAAGGAAACCCGGGTGCGGTTGGAGGGTTTTTGAAAGACCATGGCAATGCTTTTGCCTTTTAAGTCAGGACGCAGTGTGCGGTTTTTCTTAAGCTGATCGGCGGTGTCGATTAAACGCAGAACTTCCGCGTCAGAGCAATCCAATAATGTGATTAAGTCTTTTTTCATACGTTTATCCGGGCCGGCATTGCCGTGCTTGCGAAGGCTTTGTCCAAAATGAACATGGCCTTGTCGATTTGACGTTTGGTGACATTTAAAGCCGGCATAATCCGCAAAACATTGCCCTGCGTGCAGTTGATGATCAGCCCACGGCTTAAGCACTCTTTAAAGATATTCTGGCCGTCGATAGTCAACTCCACCCCGATCATGAGGCCTAATCCCCGGACAACTTTCATGGACGCATGTTTTTGCTGCAGCTGCTGGAGCTGATCCTTGAGGTAAGGCCCCATTTTTTTGACATTGGCCAGGATTTTCTCCGCCGACATGGCTTTCAGCACCCCCAGGGCCGCCTTGCAAGCCAACGGACTGCCGGCAAACGTGGAGCCGTGCATGCCAGGCTTTAAGACACCCGCCCACTCTTTTTTCACAATGAAACAGCCGATGGGCATCCCCCCGCCCAAAGACTTGGCCAGGCACAACACATCCGGTTTAATTCCGTAATGTTCATAACAAAACATGGTTCCGGTGCGGCCCAGGCCGGTCTGCACTTCATCTAAAACCAGCACGATGTTCTGCTCGTTGCAAATTTTACGGATGGATTGCACGTAATCCTTGTCCGCCACATGAATGCCGCCTTCGCCCTGGATAAGCTCCATGAAAATGCCGGCGGTCTGGCTGGTGATCGCTGCTTGGAGGGCTGCCAGGTCATTAAAGGGCACATGTTTGAACCCTGGCAACAAAGGCACGAAACCCTTGTGATGTTTCTCCTGGCCCGTCGCGGTCAAGGCGCCCATGGTGCGGCCGTGGAAGGAGTTCTGCAGGGCAATGATTTCAAATTTCTTCCCTTGGCCCCAGGCCCGCACAAATTTGATGGCACCCTCGTTGGCCTCGGACCCGCTGTTGCAAAAAAATATTTTTCCCGGAAATGTGATGCGTACCAATTCTTTGGCCAATTTGGCCTGCACCGGATGGTATAAATTATTGGGAACGTGGATCAACTTACCGATTTGTTCCCGCACCGCGCCCATGACTTTGGGATGACAATGGCCTAAATTGCTTACCCCCCAGCCGGGAAAAAAATCCAAATACTTTTTCCCGTGGATGTCCGTCAGGACAGACCCTTTGCCCTTGACCATGATCACCGGCTGGCGCTGATAGGTCGCAAGGATATTGTCATTATAGGAACTAAAAATTTCGTCCACGGTCATAGCGTTAAATAGGGGCCAGCCCCCTATTTTTCTTAAAAATAGGGGGCTGGCCCCTATTTAACTCCCTACTTAATGATCTGCGTACCCACACCCTGGTCGGTGAAGAACTCCAGCAAGAGTGCGTGGTGCATGCGGGCATCCACGATGTGGGTTTTATTGACCCCTCCGCCCTCCAGGGCCTCCACGCAACTTTTCACCTTCGGAATCATGCCGGCGCCAATGACCCCGGCTTTAATGAGTTCGTCAGCCTGGGCCATCGTTAAGGTGGAGAGCAACGTCGAAGGGTCTTGCACATTGCGCATCACCCCCGGCACATCGGTGAGTAAAACCAACTTCTCCGCATACATGGAATTCGCAATCGCAGAGGCCACCTCATCGGCATTGACGTTGTGCGGTTGTTTTTCCACCGTGATCCCCATCGGCGATACCACCGTGATATTGCCCTTGGACAAATGCGAAGCCAAATGCTCTTTGTTAATCGAGGTGATGCTGCCGACGTAGCCTAAATCCTTGTCTGCTTTCTTTTTCTTAACAAAAATAATGTTCTCCTGGCCCTTCAAGCCGCTGACATCGCCTTTGAGGCCCTTGATTTCCTCCACGATGCGGTGGTTGAGTTTTTCCAGCTCTTCCCCCACAATTTTTAACGTGGCTTTGTCGGTCACCCGGATGCCATCCACAAATTCGGATTTTAAACCCTGCTCTTTCATGCGGGCGCTGATGTGGGGCCCGCCGCCGTGTACAATAATGATGCGGATGCCCACATAGCTTAAGAACACAATGTCCTGCAGCACATTGTGCCGGATCTTATCATCGTCTAAAATGCTGCCGCCGTATTTGATGACAAAAACTTTGCGCCGGAACGCGTTGATATAGGGGATCGCTTCAATTAAAATCGAGGCTTTTTTGACGACGGCGTCCATTTTTCTAAGTGTACTCCCCGTTGATTTTGACATACGCATACGAAAAATCGCAACTAAAGACCCGGGCGCTGGCCTTCCCGAGACTCAGCTTTACCGCAATGAGGATTTCCTTTTTATGAAAAGGACTAAATGAAATTTTCATGGACTCCTCGGTGATGCCTTTAATCCCCAGCG
>JAKFXC010000080.1 GCA_021731625.1 Candidatus Omnitrophota bacterium | reverse complement strand
TTCGTTCTTTGAACTGAATAATAATGGATTTATCTTTTTTGCTCATAGTTTAATAATACCATCCCTTTCTCACGCGTGCTTTAAAATTCGCCTTCACACTTTGACATGCTCAATCCCCAACAGGTTTTGCGGCCAAGTAGGCCTTCTTCCGGTGGGCCGGCAGGCGCTCAATGGCATAGCGCAATGTGGTCCGGGACATCTGATGATACGACCGGCACAAGAAATCCTCCAGCATCACATTGGACACGCGTTTCCCCACCTCGCGCAACATCCAGCCAACGGCTTTATGCATGAGGTCATGCTCGTCTTTAAGCAGCAGCTTGGCCACGCTTAAGGCCGGCTCGGAACGCCCGCGCTGGATGTCATGAAAGGTCGCGACCATGGCAATGCGCCTTTTCCATAAATCTTTGGAGCGGGCGAGGCTAAACAGCACTTCGGGATTTTTCCCGTCCAAATACGCGCCGACAATGTGGTGGGCGCTGCTGTCGACCAAGTCCCAATTGTTGACACGTTCAGCTTTTCTTAAATAAAATTTGTAGATGGCGGTGCGGCGGGCCGGGTCGCCTTTTTTAAATTGTTCGACTAAAATGAGCAAGGCGCTCAAGCGTTCTTCGTGCACCGGGCTGTCGAGCAGCAGGGACATTTCTTTGAGCGTGAGGCCGTGGAATTCTTTGGCAATGCGGCGCTGCGTTGGCACGCTGATGCCTAGGAACTCATCACCTTCTCCATATTGCCCTGGCCCGGTTTTAAAAAATTTCTTTAACCCCGCAGCTTTGGCGGGGTCGGCATGCCCGCGTAGGGCGCGTCGTAGTTTATTAACCTGAGGTGTCATCGCTAAAGATCCATCCGACGAGTTTGACGTTAGGTTTATGCGTGAAACAAAATTGAATGACGGCACATGCACGCTGGCTTGGCCGCTGTACGATTGGGTACGGCTGTAGGTGCGCCATACCCCGGGGGCAATTTGCACGACATAATAAATAATGATATTGATGACATAATAGAATACTTCCCCTGATTTTGACGGCGGCAGAATCGGCCCTGAAACCCCCAGTCCGTTAACCGATCCGCTGGCGAAACCTGAGGCATTGACGCCTTGGAAAGTCAACCTCTGTCCAATGACCACCACGCCGCCTTGCCCCATGCCTCCATACGAATTTAAGAACGTGGCCGAACGGAATAGCCGCGGCGGCCATCCTAAAAAGCCGGCTTCGCGGCCAACCCGTGTGCCGGACATATACCCGCCGACCACATTACGTCTATTATACGGGAAAAATGGCAATGCTCCACGGATAAATCTTCGGTTCCCGCCCCAGGCCGCCCGGTATTGTTTTCTTTCCTCGAGGGAGGGATAAAAGTATTCCGGAGTATCGGGTAAAAACACCAGCCGAAGCACTTCTTGAGTCGGTGGGTTTTTCGACGGGTAATAGACAAACGGGGGTGACATCCGCTTGGCAGGCCGGAGCGCCGGCATGAACACCAGTTTATAATTGGTGTAACGCTTGGTTTCCATTTCTTCTTTCATGAGACGAAACACGCGCATATATTTGGCTTCAGTCTCCGCCTCTGTCTCTTCCTCAATCTTGAACTTAACACTAGGCCGCGCCGCAACCGCAGCCAAAGGCAGGGCCGCCATAAGCATGGAAGCGTCCGGTGCCGGAGCGTATAGGAACAATGCCAGCACCATGAAGAACGAAACGATGCGGCTGATCACCTTCCATTGCGATGAGAACAATTGTTTAAGATCCGCCAATGCCCCTGGTATCAGGATGGCCGGAACGCCAGTGACGCCGGCAGTCACTTCCAGGGCCAGCCCCTTGGCAACGGCGCGCAGTTGTGATAAATGCGCTTCTTTGATGTCCTTATGGGTACTGTCATTGACCAGCATATTAATGACCATTGGAAGCATATCCGCGGCGTTGGTGATTTGCCTCTCCTGTACCGGCTTGTTTAAATCTGCCAACATAAATTTCCACAGTTTATACAAGCCGCGGTCTTCTGCCGCGTGTCCGGCCAAATGGTCTATGGCTGCTTGCGCCAGGCGGGAGTCTTTTTGGTGCAGCGCCATGAACTCAGGGACATCGACGGACATGATGCTGGTGACTTCCCTCCAGGCGGGATTTGCATTCAAGTTCTTGAGTTCGAACAGGGCATCCTTGAACTCATGCAAAATACGTATATAGAGTAAATCGAAATTCCCTATGATCCTCTCGTCTATGGCCAGCAACCACCGTTGATTGGCAACGTCCAATTGAATGGACCCGTCACGGGAACTATTTTTAACCAGCTTAATGTCTGTGCGGACCAGCATCGCGGCAGGGAAACCGCCCTCTCTGCCTTCTTGGTTAATACGTTTCTGGATCTGCCGCAATTTTGAGTTCAGCTCGTCCTGAGCGGCCACTTGGCCCCACGGCCCTTCGGCCAGAATGACGGTCGGCTTCAAAGGATCGTGGTTTAAAATAAGCGGCGAGCCAGCGGAATTGCTGTCATCGCTATCTTTCCACAATTGTGCGTGTTTTTCTTTCACTGCGGTCAGGCGCTCCGCCAGGTCGAAATCGACTTTGCGTTCGTCCTGCCATGCAATGCTAATGCTCCCGAGCTTGGGCGCTCCCGCCACCGCTATCAGATTGTCAACCATGTCCCGCAGTGGGGTTTCCAATTCGGTATGGCGAAGGGCGACTAAGGCATCGTCGATAAACCCGGCGATCTGCTCCCTTTCTTTCTTAAGCAAAAACGGCGTGTTGTTGAGGAAGTGGGTAGAAAATTCTTCCACGGCTTTATAAAAATATTTTATTTCTTGAGGATTGCGGGCCGCGGCGTTCCTAAATTCTTTCCAGGCGGTCTTGTGGTCGCTTAAGGCCTTGCGCTGTTGGCCTTCCCGGAAATTATTAAACCCGTCTAGAATGTTCCATTCCCTGCCCGAGGGTTTGACTCTGGCAACGGCCTGTTTAAGGGCTTCGGTGACTCGTTTGTCATGGGCGGCATTGACGATATTGCTGATGCCCCTGGTGCGGTCAATTTGTTGATCCGCCGCCACACCGACGCGGTAATGATAGTACCAATTGGCCGGATCCATTGCTGCCAGCTCTAACCAGGCGCCTTCCTCGGTTTTCCAATCTTCTTGTTTGGCCAACTCTTCGGCATTGGCCGCCAAACGTTGTTCCTCGATGGCCTTGACGTCGCCGTGTGCGGCGCGCGCAGCGATTGTTTCGCGGTTGCGGGCAATGGGGTCGTATTGTTCTGTGGCGACTTTGGTTACCTTCATTAGTCTTAAACCGTGACCTCTCATTTCAACCGAAGTCCCAGCCACATCCGTGTCTTTGCTTTCTTCCGGGGCCAAATAGGCGCTGATGCGTTTCATCCCCCGCACGTCATTGGCTTTTTCAGCTTTTTCATAGGCATCGCTGAACAACCCGCCGATTTGTTCCGGCGTAAAGAAAAATGGTTCTGCTTCTGGGTCTGTTTTGGCCTTTGCGGTTTGTGGCGTGTCGAGATGCTGTTGCGCATATAAGGCGGCTTGGAACGTCACCCGCCAATCCTCCGGGGCCAATTTCTCGGCGGTCATGGAACGGTTATAGGCGGTCCGCAAATCCTTCTTGTTGGCGGCGATCCCAGCGAGGGCCATTTGCTCCAGCACATTCAATTCACTGAAGGCCGGACTGCCTTTGTCCATTTTGGCGCGGGCGGCATTGATGAGTGTTAGAATTTCTTGAGCGCCATTTTTCGTTTGTCCGGCGACCATTGCGTTCAATCGGGCCCTGGCCTGATTCAAATAAAATTCTCCGTTGGCCGGGTCTACTTGGGACGCGGCTTTCCACAGTTGGGCTTCCACCAAATAGCGGCCTTCCTCGGCAGCTTTCTGGGCTTCCACTGGCGCGTTGATGCCGAGTTCCTCGTCTAAGGCATCTTCTTCAAAGGCCTCGCCTTCGCCGCCGGTTTGTCCGCCGGCCTCCTGGCTCTGCATCCGTTCCACGCGGGCGTTTTCCATCCTCTGCAGGAGGGCCCTGGAACCCAGCACCCCGAATCCACCGAAGGCCAAGACCAACAGCACAATGATGATGATGTGGAAAATTTTATCCTGCACGAAATTCCACACATGCGGGGTCTTGACAGGATCGGTAGAACTCTTGTCGGTAAAGATCACGATGGGCGCGGTGAGGTAAGTGGAAACCCTGTCGCCGAAAATCATGACGGCGCTGGCACCGAATAACGCGATGCCCATGCCGATCCAGACCAATGGGCTTAAGGATTTGAGGTGTTTCCAGACGGTGCCGAGGAATGATAATTTTACAGCCGGTTGCGTTGCCGGAGCGAACTCGTCATCCTCGCCGGGAACGAAATTGCCAACACGTTTCTTTTGCGCATCCGCGATCACGGCCCGGATGGCGGTGATGAATTGTTCGCGCTGGCCTTCGCCTTCAGCGGTCAATGCGTGGATGGATACCAATAGCGGATTGTTGATAAAACTCAAGTCCACTTGAAGCCGCGACTTTTGTTCTTCGCTTAAGAGATCCAACAGCCGTCTGGCTTTGGCAAAAATATCTTCAGGGATGGTCCGATCTTGGCTGCCGCGGGTCAAGAGCTCAACCCATAATTCAGTGATTAATTCGCCGTTTGTATATTCTTGTCCCGCTTCCAAGGCGGGACCTAAATGGTCGATCAAGGCACGACGGGCGGCTTCTTCTTCCGAAACAGTGGGCTCAGATTGCGCAGCGGTCAGATCCGGCAAGGCGATGGGCTGCATCGGCGGGCCTAAGATAATGACCTGGGTTGCCGTGGCCGCAAAGATACGTTCTGCCGTCGGGGAAGGCAGTGCCAAATGGGCTGCTGGCGCGGACAACAGGACTGCGGGCTGCGCACGTTGCTCATCAATGTGCACAGCTTGATCAAAGGTTAACTGTGGCAAAACCGTCGCGGTACGGCGTGTCGTTGTCGGCAGGACCACGAGGGACCTGGATGCCGGAAGCGGCAGCACAACAGGCTGGGCAGGCTGGGCAGGCTGGGCGTCGGGTGCGGCCGGACGATCTTTGACCACGTCCTCCAATGCGACCAGGACATCCTCAAAAATTCCGTTCATCCGCATGCGGTTTCTGGCTCGATCAAACGCGATGCGGCCGTCTTCCATCACAAAATGGTGGTCTAACCTGCCCACGTTGCCGGCGTCGGTGGTATAGCTGGATGAGTCGGATTGCTGGAGCACCACGATGTACTCCCATAAATCATCCATCGAAACTCCTAAAGCTTTCTGCATCGCGCGGATCATTTCAACACTGCGGGCAAACACTTCGCTATCCAAAGGATTTTGGACTTCACCATTATCAATAGCTTCATAAATGGCGCCGATGGGATCATGGCCGACAAGAATCTTGAGCAAATTAACGTCATCGTCGGTAAGAGGCAATTGGTTTTTTAACCACTCGATGATCTCTAAGGTGTATTCCTTGGTTTTGCCGATGTCGTGCAGGACAATCACAATCCTCATGAACCAACCCGGGTGGAAATATTTTTCAGCTTGATCAAAGACCGTGAAGATGTGTTCCAGCAGGGCCGGGGCGAGTTGCTGATTCAGGAAAGGATCCTCTCTGAAGGCGTCCAGGAGGTCGCTGGCCTCAAAGGGCCGGGCTTCGGCAGCTTTGGCAATTTTTGAAGGCGACAGCGCGGCTGGCCGGGATGGGAGCCAGCTGACGGCGGCTGGTTCTTCGGCTTGACGTCCCGTCGCGTCACCACCGATGCCGCTGTCTTTGTCTCCTATATTTTCTGTGTATTCTATGTGTTCCCTATATGCTCCCTCTTCGGTCAACTCTTGAACGGCTTCGCTTTGAACAACACGATCCACAACGTGCGCTAACGCGATGCGTTCGGCCCTGACCGTGCGGTGCTCAGCAGCCATGTCCGCCCGGACCGTTTCAAAATCATTGAATAATGTCTGGAACTTGCCCTGGTCATTGACGGTATGACGGTTCAGTTGCAAAAATCCTATGCTCACGTGGGAAATGAATATCATGTTCCCGGTCTGGGTCATTTGGCCAGGCATTTCATCCAAATGGTCTTGCAGATGTCGCCTAAACTCAAACACCTGGGAAGTCTTCGGCCGTAGTTCCACTAAAATGTCCAGCCCCGGCATCAAGCGCACGCCGACAATTTCAAATTCGTAAAGACCTAACCCATCGGTCATGTCATGGAAGAATGGCAGTAATTGTTCCATCGTCACGTCTAAACGGCGGCCATACATCAATGTAGCCAGGGTAAGATGAAGCTTATCTTCGTCCACGAACACAAACGGCGCATTGCGTCCAAAAATTTCTCTAACTCTTTCTTTAATCGCCGACACAATATCGCGGAGGTCTTGCGAATCACCCAGCGGCAGGATAATGGAATAACTTTCATCGTGTTTGCGATCGGCCGCTCTCATCAAAGCATTTTGGAATTTAATCGGATCGCTTAGCACCGCCGCGGTTTGATTATTCCTTAAGACCATCAGGTCATCGACGGCTTGTTGGTAGGAGCTGGGGGTGGTTTCGTAAATACGATTGGCCACAACGGAAGGACGGTCGGCATTGATGATATGGACGGCATTGACCACCACCGACGCTGGATTAGGTACGATGCTGTTTAAATCAACCACCAAGTGGACGCTGGCAAAAACCACATCGACCTGGTCGCGGTTTAAGTTGAATAATTGGCCGTTGAGCACCAGCTGGACGATCAGTCTGCCTTGTTCAATGGCATCCAAAATTTTGGCCCGAAGACTGTTTTGGTCGTCGCCGTCCGAAATTTCCATACCTTCGACCGCAATGTCCATCACATCGCCCACGCGGGAAGCTTCGGCGGTAAGGGATGCGCTGTGGGCCGGAATGACTTTCTGCGGCAAGACGAATCTCAAGGCGCTGCGCAAACCTTTGATGGCGACTTCGCGCATTCTGCTTAAGATACCGACCGCCTCAAAGTTGTCTTCCACGAAGCTGGCGAACGCGAAGCGAGAGCTGGCGTCCATGTCGATGGGTTCGCGCGGGCCTAAACCTAAAATATCATCAAGACCACCGGCTGGGGGAGCAGGATTTCTTTCGCTGCTATCCACATCTCCCCTACCAAACAACGATGCCAACGCCTCTCTGATAGTCACCCAATACAAAGCAATCAAAACCACTAACGGGCTCAAACCTATGATCTTGTTCAATATAAAATCGCGCACCGTGCTCATAAATCCAGGCATTGGTCTGCGTTCTTGAGGATAGTAAGCCCATTGTGTTACATCCCAATCCAGCCGTTCCAATTGACGCCGGGTTGTGGCATTCAATACCTGCTCTTCGGATATAGGTACGGACACGTCAGGATCGACGGTATGGACATATTCCTGTACAAACCTTAACCGGCGAGCAATATCTTTTCTATATTCCTCAAGATCTGCATTAACATCTGCATTAAAATCTTTCGCCACATGTATTGGCATTCTTCGGGCCAGCTCAGAAATTTTTCTGGCCAACCGTGCAGCCTCCCGTACTTCAAGTACGGTTATGGGGGCAGTGCCACTGATGGCATCATTAATTATTTGCTGCAAACTGGTTAACCGAGCCTTGACTGCGGTAAATTCCGCACGTAGCAGAATTATGTGATCGCTAATTAACTGTCGGACAGCAGTGTCCAATTGTTTTGAATTTAAATCTTCGATTTTCTTTAAGACACCTTCATGCAACTTAACAGAAGCATCTAACCCATCCTTATAGCTCTTTAAGCCTTTAAGATCTACGGCTCCTCCCCGTTCCAGTTTGTCAGCCAATTTATCAAGCTGCTTGGCATCATAATCTATGTCCGAAATAAGTTTAAAGAGAGTGAGGACCGGCACACGTCCGTAAAGTCTGGCATAATGCGAAGGATATTGATTATAATATTTTAGTGTATTGTGATAAAAAGTCGATCCTGCATCGGCGGTGGAATCCCCGATATGAATAAGTATTCTCTGGATCTTTTCTTCTGGTTTGCGGAAGATCACTAAATTGTGCTCAATTTTTAATACCAAATCGACCATACCCCAGAACAAAAAGTATCCCATGTATAAGACATCAAGCAAGTAGTGGGAACGTTTTTCCTTCAAATTGAGCCAGATCGGTGCAATAAGTGCGGCTACGGAAATGAAGATAAATAACGGCCAAAGGACGAAGAATTTAATTGGCTCAAAGCCAATGAAGAACAGCATAATGAACGTCCACAAAGCACCTTGCTGGACTGTATAAGGATTGGTCAAATAAAGTCCGTTGACATCTAAGTCGCGGAATAAGTTTCCGGCTTTACCTAATGTAGACAAGAATTTTCCTAAGCGATTGACGCTCAAAAGACCCATAGTTTCACTGTACATGACCAACAAATGCACAAAGAATACGTACATTTGTTTAGGAATGCTAATCACAAACTCTATAGCACCTTTTCTCCAGCCCTTTGCTTCATCATAAACTTGGTAATACAGCAAACCATAACTAATGGATTGTGATAAAGCCACCCCGCTGGTCCACAACGCCATGGCCACCCCGCTAAACACGTTCCAATCAAACATCAAGGCAAACACCATACGCCACTTAAAGTAAAGGTTTATGATCGGCTTTTTGAGGTAGAAGCCGAATCCATCCAACACAAAATTGTTCACTAAATAGGTCCAGCTGACATGCGGAGATAGAATTAATTTTAGACCGGTCCGCCCGGTTACGGATTCGATCATATCGTAAGACCATTTACGGATCGGATTGCGGGCTTCCCGGAATTGATATGGCCATCCCTTTTCATCTTTGATATAGCCCGCACGGCCGACAGTGTACCCAAAGGTCATGTATCTCAATACCGACATGATGTCTTCCGCCACGTAAGAGTCTGTCAATCCTTCCGATCGCCGCAGAGCGTTGACACGTTCAAAAAACTTACCATAAGCGCCAATGCCTCCGAAGAGCATTTTGCCCTGCTGAGTATGGAGATAAAAGGAGTTCTCGCTCAATGGAAGGATTTTACCTAAAGCCCCAAAGCCTTTGGTTAATTCATGGCTTACGACAGGAATAGAAGCACCCAGGAATGGATTATAGTGGTATTCCAAGACGTGAGAAACGATGCTCTCAAAGCCCGTATAGTAGGCCCTATGGTCGGCGTCCACATTTAAGAGCACACCACCAAGAATGTACGGGAGAACCGCCGGCTTTTTACCCCATTTTGTATCATTATAGTTTTCAGCGTTTTCGAAATCTTGGCTTGGTCCATTACCCTTTCCTGTCGGATAAAGCACACGTACTGGTAGAACGCGATAACGGCGGATTAATTTATACATCTGTCTTAAGACTACTTTGGAAAATGCATCATTGTCTCTCTCCGAAGTCCAGTTACGGAAACGTTCCTCAATTTCCTTCCTGCTTAAGCCGCGGCCATTTTCTTGGGTGCGCTGATAATCCGTCTCAATTAACACGTCAACAATCTCTCTTAACTTGCCACCTAATAGCTGATCTAACTCATGATTCCCCAAGATGTGGCGGAGAATAACGCGATATCTTTCTCTAAAGGCATGTTTGTGAAGGCCGAGTTGTTCCGCATGGTACTCATATACTGCTCTCAAACTCAAAATATGGCTGCGAGTATTCGACCAGACTGTCGGCAGATGACTATTGGCCCAATGCACAATGCGCGTTCTTGTCCACCCTGACAAAAGTTCATTCCCATCCTCATCTTGCAATGAGAATGTGGGTTCGCTGATCAGCCTATATAAGGCTTCCCGTTCTTTTTGAGGTTCTTTGGCATTTCTGGTAACTCTTTGGACCATTAATACGAATAATTCCTTCCTATCCTTTGCCAAAATACCAAGCCGATGGGCAATATCATAGGAATCCCGCTGTCTTTTGCCTTTTTCTTCCCTTGGTTGCCATTGTAAAAGTCTCTTCCATGTAAAGAATTGGTCTTCACCATGTCCATGGATGGCAATGGATAACGCCTGAACTTCTTCTTTTTCCAGCGGCGGCAGGCCCTTATCCCTTCGGTATTGATTATTAATAAATTCAATGACCCGCTTTAAGCCATAGACTGGCTCAATGCTATGTTCTTCGTGTCCGATCGTGTACGTAATCGTTTTGGCAAGCTCATCGATGAGTCTATCCACGTCCTGGTCAATGGCATTGGCCCTGATTTGCATAGGATCAGCCACCAAATATTCGGCCGCACTATAAGTCATTTCTTTCAAACTCTTATTGAATGAATCCAAACGCTCTCTTCCGCGAGTGCTGTGGAGCTTGAACAAACCACGGGTCTGGTCTTTGAATAAAACTTTGAGCCGCAACTTGATTTCATCAAGTTTTTGGACATTATGGATCTCGTAGACATTATATTCATAATTGTATCCAATTTCGGCCAGGGCCATGCCCAGATAATTAAAGGCGTAATAACTCAGCATCCAGGTCGTAATAAAATCAAGATAAGGAACCAGCTTCAAGATAAATTGAATCCAGGAGGCCACCGCAATCGGTGCGGTTGTAATACCAAAAAGCCAGGGGAAAAGAAGTGCAAATATGAACAACAGGCCTTGTACCGCATAAAGCCACCACAATCTCTTTTCTAACGAGTTCAACGCCTCTAATACTTTTTGGGGATCGTCTGATTTACCATAGAATAATTTAATAATGATGTGCTTTAAGAGGAAGACAACGATCGATGTTGCGACAAGCATGCCGAACCCAGTGATTATCCCCGTTGGGAGAAGAATGATTTTTGACACACCAAAAATATGCCAATAATTTACAGCTGTAGTTAATAGCATGCCAAAGAAAGCTGTCACCGCGAGATGAAGCGCGAAGTGATTAAATTTACGGGTCAGCTCTTCCGGTGTGTCATTGACAACCGCAGCTCTCGAAAATACCCGATTGGAAAAGACGCGATTTCTCAAGAACAGCAAGGCGGGGGTAATCAGAGATTGCCATTGAGCCATGCGTTCTTTACCCACCGGTAAATTAATAATTTCATCGACTATAGATACATACGCTAAAACAGCTAATCGCAGTCTCACTAATTCCAGCTCAAAATCGTCAAGCTGATTGTTTCTGTGCATTTCCCGGATTCTGTGCATATTGTCCGGTCCAACCAATCGCTCAAATTCTTCCCTCAGTCTTTGCACCGTCGGATTCGTGTCAATCTGAGGACATTCTGTCAATCCTACCGGATAGCGGCCCATCGTGTACGAAAAGGCATCGTTCCTCATTTCCTCGTTGACCACTCTGCGTGGATGACGCATCTTTTTGTTCGGATCACGCATATCATCCAAGTCTTTGTTCACATCTTTAAGATGTATCGCTTGAAAGACCCGGGTGTAGTCATTTAAATAATCCAGCAGCCAAGCGATGTTCTGTACGTCCTGGGACTTGATGACTTCCGGATAAATATAATTCCTCCATATATAATCCATGTCCGGCCCCTGACCTATGAGGCCCTTCATGGTTTTCTCCATCACGACCTGATAAATAAACAACTTCTCAACAGAATTCAAATTTCCGGAAGATAAAGTCTGTGTCTCCAGAGCGATTTCTTCGACATTGACTCTAGAGGTGTTCCTCTTTGCTGCTGGGCGGGATCGGCTTAAGTCTTCGGCGGCAAAGGCATAAAGGTCAGAGCTCACATCAAAATCGCTGAATCGCAGCATTTCCGGCAAGAATTCTGAATCCAGAATATTGTGCAGGAAATCGTGTCTGGCGGCAGCCCATGTGTCCGGGTTTTCTGCTTTAACGCGCCATTGCAAAGCTAACTCGTCATAGCGATCTTCGGCGGCCTTCTTAAATTCAGGTAGAATGATTACCTCTTGCTGCATACGTCTCAACACAATGCCGGCAAATTGTTCTTTTGTGACTTTGCCAACCAGATCGCCCAAACTATATTTTCTAACAATGGATTGAGGATCTATGCCAAACCTTCCAAAATGTCTCTTGGCCCCTTCGACGGACAAACTTGCGGGGTCAACGTTCGCCAAATCTGCCAGCACATCAATGAAGCTATTGATATCTCTAGCCGCATCGACGTTATAAAAATCGCTGTCGCTCATAATATCTTCTGTCCGCACGCTGTACCCGAAGCGGCCATATTTTGCAACTTTCCTGAGGGCATTCCTAAATCTTTTTTCAGCTGCGCGTCCTCTTCTGGTATTTAAGGACGTAATATTCAAATCTTCCAGCCCTGCCATTCTCTGATTAAAATCATTCAAGTCTAGCCATGGGCCATTCCTTTCGCGGTCTCTGATCATAAAGGATACGTGATTCATACTAAATCCGAAGACCACAAGCTCTTTCTCCCAAGCCTGATTCATGTAGATTTGACCTTTTCGCCGCACCAGCAAGAAATACAAATTCCCCAATTTCTTTGTCCAGAGAGCGAAGGTAAAGAATAGAAGGGCGATGGCGATGGCAAACTTCAAACCACCCTCCAACATATACTGGCCGGCTGTCCACCAGCTTGAACCAAGGTCTCCCTGATAGGCACTCTTCACTTCCACAAAACCTGGGACAGTGACTGGATTGCCCTCCTTATCTACGATCCCCGTGAAGTCTAAAGGCTCGCCAGCTTTCTCTATCTTGGCTTTCAAGTCATCGTGAGGCGCTCCCCAAATTTGACGTAACCAATATCCTATGTAGCTGGTCTCGTTAAGGTCTTCCACTTTCAAAACACTCTTATATGGCGTGGTGCTGACGTCAAAACGGTGGTTCATTAAGATTCTTATTCCGTTTTCCACCAATATTTCTCTGTGGCCACGCAGAACCTCTAATCCACGGTCTAGCCAAGAGTCCGCAGTGAGCTCTTCACGTATATAGTGATACATGTTTTTACTCACAGGATCGGCGTAGATGCGGTGGAAGAATTTGGAGTATTTCACCTCTTTGCCGTTTTCCATGGCAGTGGAATAGACCGGAATGCCTTTGTAATAATAGATATTCAAATTTAAACTCGAATATTTGCGGTCTTCTCTATACAAGCCGGTAGGCAAATGATAATCAACCGCCACATGGACACTGCTTTCTAAGTTCTCAATTTTGACCACGTGTCTGGGCGTAGATATCTTGCTGTTCGGGTCTAATTTAGTTTCGCGCAGGAGATGATTTAAATAAATGCTCTTGTTAATGATGACCTGTCCCGGGGCTATATTGTCCGGAGCATAAATAGGTTCATTGGTGCGCTCAAAAATGGATGGCTTCTCAGCGCCCAAGATATACCATTTCAGCATTGGAATAAAGGTTGACCCGTTTGGCTGACGAATATTCTTATCCCACCACGAAGGAATGCTGATTTCCCCGGCAGAATTTTCAACCGCTAAATCCCGATTATAGGGATCATTCGGTATTAAGTGACGGGTGACATAACTGCGGCCAATTACTTCAAACTTACCCGTAGCTTTATTCAACATGATCGGAGAATTCTGAGTACGGCGTATATCGGTATTCTCATAGACGTCGAGATTAGCCATTTTATCCATTGAGCCATTGGCAATATCTTTGGCTTTTCCAAAGCCGGGGATAGCCCATTCCAATTCCACCGGTAAACCAAACGGCGGTATCTTTAGAGCGTAGGTAGGAAATCCTTCTTCGTCCCAGTCCCTGTTAGCAATGGCTATGGTCGACGGAGTAAGCTTGGTTATTTCGCCTGACTTATAGATTTCCGCAAAGAGGGTGCGGGCTAAATAGTCATATTTGTACCGGTAAGAGGTCGATTCCTGGCCATTGGCCTGTCGTTCAACGGACATTTCTACGCGCGGATTATTTGACTCAATGCCCAAGTCATGTTTGGGTTTTTCTAATCCTACCTTAAAGTCAGCAATTACTTGTGGTCTCAGATCCGGATGAATCCTGGGCAAATATTGATTAAATATTTTCCACAAATCCGATAGGCGCAACTGTTCTGTTTTTACAAATTGGTCGGGCTCATATGGGAAAATAAACTTGTAAACTTTTCTAAACGCGTGATAGGAAATCAGGCTGTGTCCGCCGACTCGCTTGAAATCCACCTTATATTCATTGCCTGCTCGCCCGCCTTCCGGCAATTTCTTCATCTCACCGATGTCGCGGCCCTTGGTGAAGTCAATGATAAACCCGCCGACTTCTTTGCCTTCATGGTCTTCTTCGACGGACACGTGCAGGTCATGGTTCTCGAGAGCTTTCTTTAATTCTCTAGGAACAACGATCCTCATCTCCGTCAATTTCGCATAACCCACCACTTTGTCCGCATTTTCCATGGTGAGCGGTTTGCCTTCACGGGTCACGATCTTGTAGTTGCCGTTGAAATAATAGATCGGCCGTACCGGGTCGGTGTTGCTGCCTAAAATCGCTTTGCCATCGACACGCAAGGCACCCAACTGTTTTGGCTTTTTATAGAAGAACACATTATTGCTGCCAAAGTCGTCAATCCCGAAGGCCTTCACATACGCATCAGTCTCATAATCGTGGCGTTCGAAAATCATCGATTTTGCATATTCGACTTTCTTCGTGATCGGGTGGGTCAATGGGAAATAGATGGTGCCCTTGGATTTGGCAGTGGCAATCGGTTTGCCGATGGTCCCGTTTAAGTCAAAATCGTAGATCGGAGATACTGGCCGGGCGGTGGCAAACTCGATTTCGTACAGCCCGTCGACTTCTTCAGATTCATACACATAAGCCACAGTGCGATCGTCTTTGGGTGAAAGCACATAACCCTTAACGAACTGGGCGGCGTGGGTGTATTCCTTAGTCAGAATGAGATCGCGGCCCAAGTAGTCTTGGGCGTCTTGGGCATTGCCCTTTAAGCGGTAGCCGGCCTCGTTGGTATACCAGCCAATCACGTCGTCCATGGTAGCGTGCGTGATCGGCTTATGGGAACGGCCGTAGGCTACTACGCGTTTCTGTTTGGTTTTCTCATCATATTCATTTTTGAAGTAATATTTGCGCTTGAGCTCACCCACCGTCGCTCCCAGAACCACCGTGCCATCATAATAATGGCCGTCAATGTATTTGTACTCGTTCGTATATTCCACCCCGTCAATCTCGACGCCGCTGCTGTTGTACTTTGGTATGAAGCTGCTTAAAATCTTGCCTTCCGCACTGATGACGTCGCGGCGTACCAATAAACCGGTGGTCGGATTGGTGTAAGTAACCTGCCGCTGATGGACATTGTTCATATCGCCCAAGTTGTATTTGGTAATGGTGGTCTGATACAAGCCATTGACGAGGTTGAAATTCTTCGTAGTGGTGGTGACGGTTCTACCGTTGACCGTGCGCACGGTAGTGGCCTGGCCGACGGTATCGGTCAAGTTGCGATTAACTGTGGTGGTCCAGGAGGCTGGACCATCCGTCACGCTCAAGCGGAAATAATCTTCTTCGCCGCCGGGAATGGTCTGAACGCTGACATCGACCAATCCTAGGCTCGCATCGCTGACCTTAATCACGGTTTCATTGGTTCTGGGGTTATAGCTTAAGACCTGGCCATGCTTGACCACGGTGCCATCGGGACCTCTAGTCTCGAAGCCCACTGGTTTCTGGCCGGACAAGTGATCATCTCTGTAGAAAATCGTTGTATTCTGGCGAACCGGCGTGCCATTGACCGTATAGGCAATATTCAGGCTCTTGGCGCGGCCCATGGAGTCGCGGAAGATGCCATGGGTCACTGGTTTATGCACGTAGGATTTGCTGACCGCAATGCCGTCACGATTATAAAAGACTTGGTCTTGTCGCACGGCGGACTTCTCAGTGTACATGTGGACACCGGTGGTCGGATGCATGACCCTATCCAGCTTCTGTTCAAAGGACAAATTGGGGGCGGCTCGGACGGGGCCGTTTCTAGAGATCTTTGACTCATCGAGAAGTCCATACGGGGTATGCGTATGATTAGTAACATAGTAATTGTCGGCGGTGCGGACATTGTTGCCGAGTTGCGTGTATTGCTCGTCTTTGGACTCCCCGGTTAGTAAATTCACAGTGACTTGTTTTTGCAGCATCTGTGCTGGGGCGAACCCTGGAGTGAAATCGCGGTAGTACGGGAAAATCGATGCTGTATGCTTCATCGTTCCTGCCGCCAATGCTTCCTCGAGCAAGCGGCCGTATTCTTGCGGATCATTCATCAATTCCTGGTGACGGGCCTTGAAAGGATTATCATAAACAGGCGATTCGATTTGCTTGTTATAAACTTTATCGTGGTTGACCACCGTCACAAAGTTCTCATCAGCGCTCATTTTAAGCAGCCCCTTACCATACATTTTCAATTGCGGCTTGCCAAAATCATCCAAGTCTCTAATCGCCAGCGTTCCCAGCGGGAAGATAATGGAGGCTAATTTTTCACTGGTGTCACCATTATTGAAAATGTCGAAACGCGTCGGAACATCGTTAAAGAGGTTGCGTTCGGCCTTCACACGCTCGGCCTTCGGCTGGACGCGCAGATGATCAAAATACCGCTGCACAACCTCACCCTTATGGATTTTGTAGCCTTCCGCATCCGGAATTGCCACGTCGGAGTAATTATAGAAGGTTATCCCTCCGTTTTTATTGTCATTGGCGCCGCTTAAGGAATCCCCAAAGCGGACCGCGTTGCGGGCCCGCTGCACAGCGGTGTTGTAAAATTCCAAGATCTCTGACGTCGGGGGAATGTCAGTAATATGGTATTGTTTGCCTTCATTCCAGTTGATATACCCAACCTCATTGAAGTCAGGCCGCACATAAATGATCTGAATATGCGGGTAATTCTTCGGATGTTCGATCATGTCATACAGCATATCGAATTTATTGGTGCGTTCGGGTTCGCCGCTAATGATCCTGCCGCGCTTGGTTTCTTGCTCGGTCAATGGCGGATAGACCTTAGTCGGCTGTAAGGTGCTAAGCGCCTGTGGATCGACATTATTCTGATTGTTCACGTCAAAAATGTTCTGGCCCAAAACCACGTTCATGTCAAATTGCACCAGAGCGTCTCTGGAGCGGTCACCGGCAATCGTATTGTAGACTCCGGTGAATGCGCCCTTGGCGAAGGATTGCGGCATGGTGCCGTCGGGATTACGGGCTAACTTCAAATTGGCTTCATAAAAATCGATCTTCAGCTGCACAAAATTCTCGAGTACTTGGTTGCTGCGGGATTGGGCATAACGGCGAATCTCTTTCAGCACTTGCACGAATTCGGCTGTCACTTCCGGCATGGGCACCAGACCACGTTGGGCCTGCAGGGTGCGGTCGCCAAAGTCGAGCATGGTGATGTTCTTGCCCTTATGGGAGTATTGCACGCGGAATTCATCTTCAATAGCATTCACAAAGTTCCTCAATCCGTCAGCCCCTCCCAACCATGTGCTCATGTGGGCAATGCCAAACGCCAAGAAGGTACGAGTCTGGGCATCCGCAGTGATAAATGGAGCATTTTCGCTAGCTAGGAAGAGAATACCGCGGCGCTCCTGCATCATCCTAGCTTCTATATCGCTTAAGGCTTTGGTGTAGCTGCTGCGACGATCGCCCTTCCAGAAGCCGCCCAAGGACGATTTTTCAGCCGGCATATTTTCAACCACGCTCTTTAAGAACCCATAAACCACGGCCTTGGGTTCCACAATTTTATTTTTGTAGAAGTTTGTGTCGGTGTTATGCACCTTGACCAACCAATCGGCCATTGGGTACACAATGCTGTCCCAGTAATTGCCAGGTCCAGGACCGAACTTCTTAATGGCTCCTACTACCGCTTGACCAACATAGGCATTGGACCCGATTTCAATTTCATTCGACGATGTGCGATCATTGGCATTGTAGGCGCTGGATAACCCGCCGAATGTATTATCCGTACGGCCTTTGATGTTGCCCTGCACGAGTTCTGCAATGGTCTTCAATTGCTGCGCTACTCTGAGCTGGTTGTTGAGCGTGGTCTCGCGCCAAAGGTCCTGTCCGATACTGAATGTATAGCTCTGGTCGGAGGTGCGTTTATCTTGAAAATCAAATGTTTTGGGTAATCCGGTCGGTGTATTGGTGCTGTTGATGCCGCCGCCTGGAGTGGTTACCAATTCCTGATAACCGCCTTTGTCAAAACTTTGCAGATTTTGCTCGTAATTCTCGATGTCTCTCTTCAGCCATTCGGCATCGGCTTGCACGGCGCGCGGGGTCAAGATCAGCATCTTGGTTTTCTCGCTGCCGTCGGGTTGGTTTTCCTTAATAACATAAATCGGTGATAGCGCTTCGGCATGGCCGGTTGAAAATTTACCCATGAGCACTCGATACCGTTTGGGTAAAGCATTGAATTCAACTTTAGTAAACTTTCTAGCTGTAGTACTAAACCATCCCTCATCCAAAATAAACCCGTAGGCATCCGGGTCGGCATAAATATCGTTAATACTGCTCACCAGCATAGTTTCAACAACTAAAGCCAATGGGAATCCAAAAATATACGCGCTAACGCGAGGTTTGCCCGGTGAAAGCGGGAAGGGTTTATCAAAATCATCGTTGCCAAACATGGCATTGTATACCGAGCGCCAATCCAGGGTCGGCGCCACGATATTCAAGATGCGCTCAAGGATGGACGGTCCCGGAATTGTTTTGCGCGGCCCGGCAGTGCTTGGTATGGCCAACACTTTTTGGGTCCCACTCGTAAACAAGTATTTAGGCGCGATATAAGGAACATTCCTCTGGTTTACCAACCAGTTCAAAGCTTCACCCAAGTTAATCTCAGTAAACCCGATATAGCGCATTTTGAGCAAATCAATCAGCCATTGATTTTTAGAACGTTCATAGATGATTCTCAAATATTTATTCTCTTTCTCACTAAATATAAAGTTCTTAGTCTCCACTTTTTCTCTGACATTCATGAGCAAAGTTCCAACCATATCCATCGTGGCCTGGAGCTGACCTCGCCAGTAGGCAAAGATAATGTCGTCTTTTTGAT
>JAKFXC010000078.1 GCA_021731625.1 Candidatus Omnitrophota bacterium | reverse complement strand
ATACCGCTCCCCGTCCTGCATGACGACGAGACCTGCATGGTCTTCGACAAACCAGCTGGGCTTTTAACCATCCCCACAGACAAAAACGAGACCCGCACCCTAGTCAGCCTGGCCAATGAGCAGTTTCCAGGGCAGGGCCAGGGTGGTTTGCATCCAGCCCACCGGCTGGACCGGGACACCTCCGGGGCCATCATGTTGGCCAGAGGTAAGGCCAACCAACAGCGGCTGATGCAGCTCTTTAAGGAAAAAAAAGTGCGCAAGGTTTACATTGCTTTTGTGCATGGCCGCCTGGCGCAGGCCGAAGGGAAAATCCGCATCCCTATCAAAGATTTTTTTCAACGAAAATTTGACAGGCAGTCGCCGGCACAATCGGCCTTGACGCATTACCGGGTTAAGGGGTATCATAAAAACTTTACCGAAGTGGAAGTGATGCCGGTGACCGGGCGTACCAACCAAATCCGCATCCATTTTGCCAAGATAGGCCATCCGATCGTCGGAGAAGACAAATACGCCTTCCGCAAGGATTTTGAATTGAGGTTCCGCCGTACGGCCTTGCACGCCTTTTTTTTGCAGTGGCCGCACCCCGTGACCGGGAAACTGATGAGTGCCCAGGCTCCACTGCCGTCGGACATGGAAAAATTTTTGCTCAACCACGAAGGGGGACACGACCAATGGAAACCGAAACAAAGCGCACCTTGAATGAATGGTCTACACATTGCCACCGCATCGCCAAAGAAAAAGGGTTTTGGGACAAGGAACGCAATGTGGGTGAGGCCCTGATGCTCATTGTGACGGAACTGGCCGAGGCCATGGAGGCCCACCGCAAACAGGACCAGCCAAACTTTAAGGAAGAGCTGGCCGATGTTTTTATCCGTTTGTTTGATCTGTGCGGGGGCTTAGGGATAGACATTGAAAAAGAAATTGTGCTCAAATCGGAGCATAATAAAAACCGGCCGTACAAACATGGCAAAGTTTGCTAACATGCGTGTCCTTGTGGGGTCATTAGCATTGCTCATTTGCTTGACCGGGTGCATGAGTGTCAGCGTCCCCAACTACATTAAAGGCGATCACCCGTATTCTCGGGAGTTTTACGGGGACTACCATAAGATCGTCGAGGTCACCAAGGAGGTTCTGGAGCGCAATGGGTGGGATATTACGCAGGAAACCCACCCGTCCGTCTATGAGCGCGCGTCCGTCGAGGACAAGGAAACGGCAGAGGATGTGCTGCTTTTTACCGAAGTCAAACAGCATTATCGGCTGTTGTTTTCATCCTACACGCATTTAAATGTGTTTTGCCATGTCACCCCAGACGGCGCCGATGTGGAAATCCGGTATGGGAAGCTGACCCCGCTTTGGATCAAACAATTTCAGCGCACCAGGAATGACCGGCTGGCCAACCGGTTATTGGACCAAATCGAGCAGGGACTACAGGAGCTTTAATGCGGTGGAGCGATTTCTTCTTAAGAGCGATTTTAAGGCCGTTGACGACCAGCGCAAAGCCATCGATTTTTTGACCGGCGGCCTAGAGCGGGGCGACCCTGCCCAGGTCCTGCTCGGCGTGACCGGCAGCGGCAAAACGTTTACCGTCGCCAATGTGATTGAACGCATCAACAAACCGGTCTTGGTGATTTCCCACAACAAGACCTTAGCCGCCCAGCTCTACAGCGAACTCAAAGAATTTTTTCCTTACAATGCCGTTGAGTATTTTGTCAGTTATTACGACTACTACCAGCCGGAAGCCTACGTTCCCCAGACCGATGTGTACATTGAAAAAGATTCCTCCATCAATGACCGGCTGGACCGCTTGCGCCTGGCCGCCACCACATCGCTCATATCCCGTCGGGACGTGATCATTGTGGCGAGTGTTTCCTGCATTTACAACCTGGGCTCGCCGGAGGATTTCCAGAATTCGATGGTGATCGTCGCCAAAGGCCAGCGCATTGAGCGCGACCAGTTGCTCGAGCAATTGGTGGGCATCCAGTATGAGCGCAATGACTATGAATTTGCCCGCGGCGCCATCCGGGTGCGGGGTGACGTGGTGGAAGTTTTTCCCGCTTACCGCGAGGATGCCTTGCGCATTGAATTCTTCGACGACGTGATTGAGAAAATCACCCAGATTGGGCCGCTCACCGGCGAAGTGATTGCCACCCTGGACAAGGCTGCGGTTTACCCGGCTAAACATTTTCTGATTTCCCCGCCGCGGTTGGAGCATGCTTTGAAGGACATCGACCAGGAAATGCAGGAGCGGGTCAAGCTCTTCGAGGCGCAAGGCAAATTGCTGGAGGCTCAGCGGCTGCGGTCCCGCACCCGTTACGACATGGAAATGCTTAAGGAAATCGGCACCTGCAAAGGCATAGAGAATTATTCCCGGGTGCTGTCCGGACGCCCACCGGGCAGCCGGCCGTTTTGCTTGATCGATTATTTTGCGGGAGATTTTATCACTATCATCGACGAGTCGCATGCCACGGTGCCGCAGATGCACGGCATGTACGAGGGCGACCGCAGCCGCAAGGAAATGCTCGTTGAGCACGGGTTTCGCCTGCCGTCCTGCCTGGACAATCGGCCCTTGAAATTCCATGAGCTCAAACCTTTGCTACAGCAGATCATTTATGTGTCTGCCACACCGTCGCCCTACGAATACCGGGAAGCCGGCGGACGGGTCACCGAACAAATCATCCGTCCAACCGGCATTGTGGACCCGCCGATCATCGTGCGGCCTACCACGGGACAGGTGGAGGATTTGATGGAACGCACGCGGGTTCGGGCAGCCAGGAATGAGCGGGTGCTGGTGACCACGCTCACCAAACGCATGGCCGAGGACTTGTGCGATTACATGCAGGAAGCCGGCATTAGGGTCAAATATTTGCATGCCGACATCGAAACCATTGATCGTGCCAAGATTTTAATGGATTTGCGGTTGCAAAAATTTGACTGTTTGATCGGCGTCAATCTGTTGCGTGAAGGCCTGGATTTGCCTGAGGTATCGCTGGTCGCTATTTTTGATGCCGACAAAGAGGGCTTTCTGCGATCGCAAACTTCGCTCATTCAAACCGCCGGCCGTGCCGCCCGCAATATCAACAGCGAAGTGGTCATGTACGCCGACTCGGAGTCCGCGGCCATGCGCGCCACCATCGCCGAATGTGAGCGTCGGCGGAAAATCCAATCCGAATTTAATACCAAACACCACATCACGCCAACCACCATTGCCCGGGCCATCCGGCAAGGGATTGATCAATGGGCCCAGGCCGAGGACACGGTGATCGCCGCCGCCGGGCTTGATGAAGAAGCGCTGGCTTTTAACCATCAGGTACATGAGCTGGAGCGGCAGATGGAACTGGCGGCCCGCAATTTGGAATTCGAAAAAGCCGCCAAAATCCGCGACCGCCTTAAAGAATTAAAAAGTAGGGACCGCTCCCTATTTTTTACGGAAGGTACAACATAATAGTAGAATAATAGGGGGCTGTCCCTACTTTTTCGGAGGTTGCCATGATCCACTTATTGATTTTTTGTATCACCCTGTGTGTGTCCAGCCAAGTGTACGCCGACACTATCAACACCGCTTCCAAAATCACCACCGTGATGATTTATCCCGGTGCTGCCATGATCACCCGCAGCGCCGAAATTAATCTTTCCACCGGCGACCATACTGTTTTCTTCGACGGCATTGTACCGGAAATCAACGACAACACCTTGGGCGTCAAAGGCCAGGGGCAGGCCGAGGTCAAGATTTTCGGGGCCGCGGTCAAACGCGAGTTTATGGCGGAATCGACCAATGAGCGGGTCAAGGAACTTCAGGCCCAAATCGAGGTCCTGGATGATCAGTTGCTGGCCATTGCTGAGAAACAAAAGGTCCTTAAGAAAAAGCAGGAGTATTTGGATTCGCTGAAATTTAAAGCCGGCGAGCAACTGCCTAAGGACATCATGACCAAAATGCCGGCCATCACCGACATTGAAGCGCTGGAGGCGTATTTGGCGAGAGGGTATAATTTAGTCTACACCGCCGCTGAGGAGCTGCGCATCAAGGCCCGCGACCTGGACCGCCAAAAGAAGGCGTTGGAAGCCAAATTGCAGGAAATCACCACCAACCAACAAAATGTCAAACGCTCTATTGGCGTCGAAGTCCAGTGCGCCAAAGCGGGAAAAATCACCCTGATGGTGTCCTATTTGGTCGGGGGTGTTAATTGGTCGCCGATTTATGATGCCCGGGTGGGGTTTGAGCAAGCGGAAGCTGAACTCGCGCTGTTTGGAAATATCGCCCAAAACACCGGCGAGGATTGGGACGCCGTGGCACTGACCATTTCCACATCCAGGCCGACGATTGGAGGTCGCATGCCGGATTTGCAACCTTGGTATGTGCAGCAGGTTGAAGTTTATCGAAAGCAAGCGGTCACGAGAGCGATGGTCATGGAAGCCGCTGCTCCTATGGGTAATTTTTCAGGCGACGATGGCTCGCTAGATAAGGCAAACGAGGAGCTCCAGAGCGACGCCTCGACCGCCTACGCCCAGACCGAAAGCAAAGGCATTTCCGTGGTGTTTAAAATCACCAAACCCGTTGACATCAAGTCCGACGGGGCCTGGCATCGCGTGCCCATCACCGCCATGCGTCTGCCCATCCTCCTCGAATATGCCACCACCCCCAAATACAACACCTATGCCTATTTAAAATCGGAGGTGATGAACATGCAAGACGCGGTGTTGCTCCCCGGCGCGGTCAACGTGTATTTGGACAACGACTATGTGGGCAGTTCCGCCATCGACAAGGCCATTGGCGGCAAAGAAAAGTTTGATTTGTATCTCGGCGTGGATGAGGGTGTCACCGTCAAACGCAAACTTCTGGAACAAAAATCCGACGACACCTTAATCGGCGGCATCCCGTCGCCCAACCGCATCATCAGCTTTAGTTATAAAATCACCGTTGAAAACTACAAATCCAAATCCATCGAGGTCAAAGTTTACGACCAGATCCCGGTTGCGCAGGATGATAAAATCAAAATCAAAAATGTGAAATTTAACCCCGAACCCACCAAGAAGGATGTGGATGACCGCCCCGGCATCATTCGCTGGGGCCTGTCGCTCAAACCCGGTGAAAAGAAAGATATCTTAATCGGTTACAGCGTGGAATACCCCCGTAATTTGGTAATTTCCGGGCTTTGAGGAAACACGCAGAGGCGTTGATAAACCAACCCCGATGTGATAGTATTGATACATGAGTGAACTTGTCACATTGACCGATTCAGCGGCGGAAAAAATTAAAGGCCTTATGCATAAAGAAGGGAAGGACGGCTATTGCCTGCGTTTTGGGGTGGCCACCGGCGGTTGCGCGGGTCTGTCCTATGAAATGAAATTTCAAAAAGGCGCCTATGACAATGACCTTGTGTATGAACAGAAGGGGGTCAAGGTCATCATCAATAAGGAAAGCCTGGAATTTATCCGCGGCGTGGAAATCGATTATGCCGAAACTTTAAAGGAAAGCGGCTTCAAGTATCGCAATCCCAGCGCCAAGTCCTCCTGTGGCTGCGGCACCTCGTTTAGTTAAAATTATGACTCCTCAAACGCTTAAAATCACCCCGATCCAGCAAGCTTTGGATTTTCACAATTTGAGTTTCCAGCCGTTGCCCGGGTCCCAAAAAATCTACAAAAATGGTTCGCTGCACCCAGGGATGCGTGTCCCGTTCCGGCAGGTTAAGGTATCGAGTACCAAAGGGCCGCACGATGCCGTCCTTGCCAACGACCCCGTCGAGCTCTACGACACCTCCGGCCCGTACACGGATCCGTCGGCCGCCATCGATATCGCGCGCGGCTTAAGCCCGTTGCGGCAACCGTGGATCGTTGGGCGTGGTGATGTGGAAGAACTCGACGAATCCAGCTCTCTATACCGCAAAGAGCGGGAGTCGGATGTGAATGTGCTGCCCATCCGGTTTCCGGTGTTGCGCAAACCCTGGCGCGCCAAGGCCGGCCACAACGTCAGCCAGATGCATTATGCCCGCCAGGGGGTGATTACCCCGGAAATGGAATTTATTGCCATTCGGGAAAACTGCGCCCCGGAGTTTGTGCGGGAAGAAGTGGCCCGCGGCCGCGCCATCATTCCCTCCAACATCAACCACCCTGAAATCGAGCCCATGATCATTGGGCGCAATTTTTTAGTCAAGATCAATGCCAACATTGGCAACTCTGCGGTCAGCTCCAGCATCGCCGAAGAAGTGGAAAAAATGACCTGGGCCATCCGCTGGGGCGGGGACACGGTCATGGATTTGTCGACGGGGAAGAATATCCACGAAACCCGCGAATGGATTTTGCGCAACTCGCCGGTGCCCATCGGCACCGTCCCGATCTATCAGGCCCTGGAAAAAGTAAACGGCAAAGCCGAGGACTTAACCTGGGAAATTTATCGCGACACCTTAATCGAGCAGGCTGAGCAGGGGGTGGATTATTTCACCATCCACGCCGGGGTGTTACTACGCTATATTCCTTTGACCGCCAAGCGTTTGACCGGCATTGTCTCGCGCGGAGGCTCCATCTTGGCCAAATGGTGCTTGAGCCATCATAAAGAAAATTTTCTCTACACGCATTTTGAAGAGATTTGCGAACTCATGAAGCAATACGATGTCTCTTTTTCGCTGGGCGACGGCCTGCGCCCGGGATCCATTGCCGATGCCAATGACGCGGCGCAGTTTGGTGAGTTGGAAACCTTGGGCGAGCTGACCAAAATCGCCTGGAAGCACGACGTGCAGGTGATGATCGAAGGACCCGGCCACGTGCCCATGCACCAGATCAAAGAAAATATGGACAAGCAGTTAAAGATTTGCCATGAGGCCCCCTTTTATACCCTGGGCCCATTGACCACCGACGTGGCCCCGGGTTATGACCACATCACCTCGGCCATTGGCGCCGCCATGATCGGTTGGTTCGGCACCGCGATGCTCTGTTATGTCACCCCGAAAGAACATCTGGGCCTGCCCAATAAAAAAGACGTTAAGGATGGAATTATTGCCTATAAGATCGCCGCCCATGCTGCGGATTTGGCCAAAGGTCATGCCGGCGCCAAGGCTTGGGACGATGCGTTGTCCAGAGCCCGGTTTGAATTCCGCTGGCGCGACCAGTTCCACTTGAGTTTAGACCCTGAAACCGCGGAAAGCTTTCATGATGAGACATTACCTGCCGAGGGCTCCAAACTGGCGCATTTCTGCTCCATGTGCGGCCCCAACTTCTGCTCCATGAAAATCACCCAAGACGTGCGAGAATTTGTCGAAACAGGAATGGTCAAAAAAGCCAAAGAGTTTAGAGATTTGGGGACACATACCGTAACCCAATTCCCCGCTCCATAGTTTAGGCCCCCCTAAGCTTTTTAATAATAAATAACATCCCCCATAATTCAACAAAGGGGGAGCTATGCCTAGAATAGCCAGACTGGAGAGCGCCGGTTTTCCGTATCATGTTGTGCAAAGAGGGAATCGAAATCAAAAAGTCTTCCTTCGACAGGGAGATAAAACGAAGTATTTAGACATACTAAATTTGCAGGCTAAGTTATATGGAATTGAAGTGTGGGCGTATTGTTTGATGGATAATCATGTGCATTTGATTGTATTTCCAAAGCTCGAGGGTGGCTTAACCGAATGTATTAGTGAAGTGCATCGTCAATATACGAGAATGATCAATTTTCGTGAGGGATGGCACGGGTTTCTCTGGCAGGGTAGATACAAAAGTTTTCCTTTGGATGAGAGATATTTAATTGCAGCCGTACGCTATGTTGAACGCAATCCGGTGCGGGCCGGCCTTGTTAAGCGCCCGGAGGAATTTGTATGGTCCAGTGCGCATGCGCATATAAAAGGCATACATGATCCTATTTTAAGTCGTTTTTATTTAATGGATGAGATCACAGACTGGGAAGCATACTTAAATGCAGCGGAAGATTCTCAGAAATTGGAGGAATTGCGTACACATCAGAAAACGGGCAGGCCTTTAGGGGAAAATGAATTTATAGAAAAAATGGAATATGTGACGGGAGTGGTTCTAAAAAAGAAGAAAAGAGGACGAAAAAATAAGGTTACGGTATGTGTCCCACATTAACCACATTAACAAAGGCGCTGGGGGTCAGGAAGGCGCTGCTGTAATCTTTGGTCAACTGCAGGAGTCGCTGACGGCATTTTTCCAGTTCGCCGAGGGTTTCCTGGCGGAATTCCTGCGTTTCTTCGAGCATTTGCGGGAAAAGACCTCTGTAATACTCAATGCCATCGAGCATATTGTTTTTAAATTCCGTAAAATACCTCACCCGCTGCGTGGTCAAATCATGCATGGATTTTTCAATGTCTTTTTTGAGATAATCGACGTACATGCGCAGCTCTTTGATGAACATGTGCGGCCGGGGGGTGCTGTTTAAAAGATTGATGCGGCCGTAAATGTGGTCCAGCATTTCCTGTAAGGTGACGATTTTGGAAAAATACGCTAGGTTAGGGCCGGGGCAGACTGCCGTAAATCCGGGCACCCTGGTCTCGATTTGATTCTTAACGATGGCGCCTTCGCCCAAATCGTGGCAAATGCACGCCTTCTTGACGATATTGTCAAAGCGGGTCTTATAATCCTCAGGATTCAGCCTCAGAGTGCCGAGTTGGTCGAGTTTTAGTTTCTGGTATTGCCTGGACGCCGTGCAAATCGCTTCACTGGTAAATTCAGTATTGGACACCAAATGTCCTTTGGGGCAGGCGCTGCCGGCCCGGCCGCGAAATACTTTGGCTTCTTTTTCAGTATCGCTTAAGGAACCGCGCAAATTGTTGAAGGGGACCCCTAAGGGGGACACCTCGCTTAAATACAGGTCCTTCTCCGTCGCCTGGGCAAGTTTATGCAAGGTGACTTCATCCACATTGGTCGCTTCCGGGCACAGTAAAAATGGCGTGGCCCAGCCGGTGCCGTCCAGCTTGTAATGCTCAATTAAAAATTTGTCTTCCTTAAGGGTGCCGATCCCTCCCTGGGCTGTAATCCGCACGGTGTGGGCCGCCTCAAAGGTCAAACGGTTTTTCAAAGCCAGGGCCTTGTTATAAACGGCATGCAACTGCCCGACCAACTCCTGCTTCTTGAGGCGGAATTCGTCCAGGATGGGGCCCATTAAAAACCCATCGGTGGCAAAGGCATGGCCACCGCAATTGAGGCCTGACTCGACGCAGTATTCGGAAATCCAAATGCCTTTTTGGGCGAAAAATTTTCCCTGGATGAAACTAGAGCGAAAATCGCTGACTTTGAGAATGATCCGTTTTTTGATGTGGCCGGTCGCGTCGGCATAAAAATCCTTAAAATTCTCGACGTAAGAATACAAGCGGCGGTTGATGCCGGCAGAAAATTCCACCGCCGAACTCACGCTGCTTTGGGCATAGCCGCGCAGGGCGGAGAGCGCATCGGAGAATTCCTGGGGCAGTTTATTCCCTTTAGGATCGTAATTGTCTCTGTCCACTTTGGTCATGATGTTGACGTTAATGTCTCCTGGCCGCATTTGAGAGCGCAGCTCTTCCTGGGCCCGGCGTTTTTCCTCGCCCTCCGGCAAGTGCAGCATGCGCCAGTAGTCCTGCTTTAAGCCGGACTTATCATCGAGCAAATCGAAATACTTGGTGATTTCAGTGCCAGGTTTGAACACAGAATTTTTGACCAAATCAAATTGGCGTTGGACAATGCGGTTGACCAGGTTAAGATATTCGGTGATCCGGCGGGCCCTGTAGTCGGCATCGTATTTCGTGATGGCGGTGTAGGGTTCACCCTCTTTTGTGCAATAAAATTTGCGCATGTGTTCGATCAAAGTGTCATCCACCAAGGAAATAAACGAGTGGATCCCGTAACGGGCCACTTTAACGGGGGCGTCAATGGAAAAAGCGGTGCCCATGACGGGTATGTGGACGGAGTGGATCTGACTTTTAGGCATACGTATAAGTGTATCCTATCCCCCTTGAAAAGCAAGGAATTATCCACTTTTCTAGCTCGGGCAAGAAATTCGCCCAAAATATAAAATATATGATATTATAAAACATCTTTTGATAAATTCTTTTTCTGGGAGCTTATGGATAGAAGTTTTTACATGGGTTTAGCCGCCGCCAGTCTTGCAGGGCAAGAATTGGGTCTCATCACCTGCGGGCGAATTTTAGCCGATGAGACGCTGCAACTCCTGCCGTTGCTCGATGCCGCTTACGAAGTCCGTAAGTCCTTTCATGGCAATAAGGTACGTATACACATCCTGAATAATGCCCAGAACGGTCACTGTCCGGAAGACTGCCATTATTGCGCCCAGGCCAAGACTTCCAAAGCCGATATTGAAGAATATGGCCTAAAACCTGACCAGGAGATGCTCGCCGAAGCCCGTCAGGCCTATGCCAAGGGCGCCAGCTGCTACTGCATGGTGTTCGCCGGACGAGAGGCTTCCCAAAGCCGCCTGGACCGCCTGACCCGGGTGATCGGCCAGATCAAGCAGGAGTTCCCGGGCAAAGAGGTCTGCGTTTCGACCGGGTTCGTGACACCCAATGGGGCCCAACAGCTAAAGCAGGCTGGCCTCGACCGGTTAAACCACAATCTCAATACCTCCCAGGAAAATTATCCCAACATTTGCACCACGCACACCTATGCGGACCGGCTCAACACCTTATTGGCCGCCCGTCAGGCAGGGATCAAATTATGTTCCGGCATGATCGTCGGTATGGGCGAGAACAATGCTGGGATTATCGACGTTGCCAGGCAATTGAGGGCCCTGAAAGCCGAGTCCATACCGGTCAATTTATTGGTGCCGATCGAGGGCAATGCCTTGAGCGCCGACCCCAACCTGACTCCGGAATTTTCCCTACGGGTTTTGTGTTTGTTTAGGTTTTTAAACCCTCAGGCCGAGATCCGCGTCGCTGCGGGACGGGAGTTGCATTTGCGCTCTATGGAAGTCATGGCCCTTTACCCGGCGAATTCTTTGTTTCTGCAGGGGTATTTGAACGCCAAAGGCGCCGACAATGCGAAGACCTTGCGGATGATCCAGGACGCGGGGTTTGAAGTCCACGGGGATATTGAGGAAATACAAGTTTCCCCCGACCAAAGTCCGGCGTTAAAGAATCTCCACGAATTACGCCCTGCCTACAGCGCTGCCAAAACTGGCCAGTAATATTCAAATATTGTATACTCTGCCTATGCCTCAACAGTTAAGGACTGCCCTTTCGATTGGGAGTCTTTGTGCCTTTTTAGTTTCGGGCTGGACCATGCCGGCCATGGCCCAGGAACTTGTCCTCCCGACGCCTGGCGCTAGAGTCGCCTTAAGTCCGTCCTTTAATCCACCGCTCCTGAAAGGCATCAAAGTCCATCCGGAAAATCCTTTTCAATTTGAATTCGTGTTGGATGAAGGCGACGGCTTCGTTTCCCCCCAGGCGCTTAAAGAAGAATCGGCAAAACTTATTAAGTATTTTTTGGCCTCATTGACCATCCCTGAAAAAGACCTCTGGGTTAACCTCTCTCCATATGAAAAAGACCGCATTGCGCCGGAGAGTTTTGGTCAAACCGAAATGGGCCGCGATCTTTTGGCCCAGGATTATATGCTCAAGCAAATAGCCGCGTCGTTGGTTTATCCGGAAGGCGAGGTTGGCAAGGAATTCTGGAAGAGGGTGTATGCCAAGGCCAAGGAACGCGGGATGACGCAGGTTCCGGTCAATGCTTTTAATAAAGTGTGGATTGTGCCGCAGAAGGCGGTGGTCTACGAGAATCCCGAGGCCGCCACCGCGTACGTTGTGGAAAGTTCGATGAAGGTCATGCTCGAGGAGGACTATCTGGCGATCAACAAAAACAGCACAACGGCTGCCTCCGAGCAAAGCCAGATCCTTCGTGAGAGCATTATTCCGCAATTGACCAAGGAAATCAACGCCGGCCAAAATTTCGCCCAACTGCGCCAGGTGTACAATTCGCTGATCTTGGCCACCTGGTACAAAAAGAAAATCAAAGACAGTGTGTTTTCTAAAGTCTACGCTGACCAGAGCAAAATCGTTGGCGTTAACATCGAGGACCCTCAAGAGAAACAAGAAATCTATGAGCGTTACCTCGAGGCGTTTAAAAAAGGCGTCTATAACTACATTAAAGAAGAAATGGACCCCTTAACCGAGCGTTTGATGCCCAGGAAGTATTTTTCCGGAGGCGTGGCCTTTAACGCCGCCATGATCACCAAAATGGAAACCACCAACGAGGTGCCGCAGGAGTTACCGCGGCAAAGCGCTTTAAAGCGGATATCGGCGGGTGTGGTGGTGGCTGCCGGCGGCGTGCCAGCCCTCGCGGGGGTCTCAGACGGGGCCATGAACATTGAACCCACCCTGCCAGCCGCGGAACCGGAGGAAACTAAAACCAGGAGGTTGCATGAAAGCCTTGACAAAATAATTGCGGATTATGGTTTAGAAGAATACCTCCGGATGGAAAAAGTATATTTTCCAGCCTTTCGTTCCTCCTTTAGTCAAAAAGTGGTCGCTACGATCAATGCCGCTTTCGATTTAAAAAATGCGGATTTGATCGATGCCATCGAGCAAATCATTTATCCCCAACTTACCACCTTGTCGCATCCGCTGGCCGGCAGCATACCGAATTTTAATAGCTGGCTGGCATACGCCGTCATGCATGAGCATGAGAATTTTTTGGGCCGGATCAAGTTTTTGGTGGAGATCAACAGACCTATGGCCTGCGCATTGATTTTTGGTGCTGTTGGGGCCCATACCCGAAGAGAATTTACAAAAGCGGATCGTTTGGATGCCAAAGTCATGCCGTATTTGCTGCGAGGGTTTAGCCAGTATTTTAAGCAGCGGCTGCAAGACCTTGAGAAGTTTGAAACGGCACACGGTGGGATTGATGCCCAGGAGGTCAGGATGGAAGTGACCAAAATGGCAGGGGCATTATTTAACGGCCTGTTAATGCGCAATCATTTGAATTTTTATGAATTTCTCAGATCGTTGGAGATTGCGCTTCAGCCGGTCAATTTTTTAGACATGGTGCGAGAGGCAGCCAAATTGCTGCCAGCAAAAATGCCGCGTTTTATGCATTTTCTAAATGAGAAACTGGGATCATTGGAAATGGATCGTCTTTCCTACGTGACGGATGAGAACCATCACCACGTTACCATCGATGAAATTTATATGGGCCCGGCCTCGAAGGCAGCCGAACAATATATGGACAAGCACGAAGAATATATCAGGTCTTGGTTTCATTCTAAACTCGCGACGGAGCAGGATGCCTTGAAGAAATATCACATTCTTAAGAATCTAGACTCATCGGTCAAATCCTTTGCCGATCTCTTGCACGCCGATGTCGACGGTGCTATGGCAGTCCGTGTTCCTTCCGGGTTTCCTGGTCGTGCCTGGACACCTTTGGATCTTAGGATTACGGAAGAAGTAAGCAGAAGGACCGCGGAGTTAACAGCGGCCATCGAGCTGGAACATCGCAGTGAAGCACTTATCTCCGAACTTCAGACCGTCACCGCATTAAGAAAAACCGCCGATGGGGCGGCCAAAAAAGAATTAACCCACCGGGAGGCGGCTTTGGCGCGGGATATAGAGGCCCTCGAGCAAGAATTGAAAGAGCCGGTCGGAAAACACAACGTGTATCAGGAGCACGCTGATTTTTTGAAAAAATTAAGAAACGACCGCCGCCTCATTTATGAAGCCATCGGGAAAGCAGATCAAAATAGAAACAGCAAAGAGTTACATGCCCTCAATTCCAAAGCCCGCGCCATTAACCCTTTGGTGATGAAACTGCAGTTGCAGCTCGCCCGGCGGATCCTAAATAATGAAGCTCCCGTGGGAGGGCTCAGGCACGCCGTGGCTCTGGGGACATTGCAAGGGGTTTTGCACAGCATTCAATTGCTGCAGGCTGAGTTGAAATTTTATTTGGCTCGGCTTCATGCCCGCCAAAAAATCCGTCAAGTTGAAGGGGCGGTTTGGAGACAACAACTGGAAAGGGCGTTTGGTTCTAGAGACCTCAATATTGAGACGACCCTGGAAGAGACCGATGCTGAACCTAAAATAAAAATCGGGCGGGAGCAGTCGATCCACGCGCATCGTCGACTTAAACAAATATTCGTGGACATTAAGAAAGGCCGGCTGTCCAATGCCAACCGTAATTTAGATCTTCTTTTGCGCCTGTATGATGTCGGGTACCGCAGTGTTTTGCCCAAATATCAAGAAATTGGCCGTCAGCTCCAAGGGGTCAAAGATTCCATTAATGGATTGAACGAAGGCCAGGTGCCGGAGGCGGCATTGATCAGCGGCATCGGAACTGTGGTGGAAGCTTTGAGAAAAGCGATTCTTTATCCCAAGCAGAAAGTCTGGATCGAAGTGGAATATAAAAATATTTCCTATGCGCTCAGGTCCTTTCGACACCGCCTCTCCGGGTATGTGACAGAAATTGGAACCATTTCTGGCCACAAAGCTATGCTGGAGCATTACACCGGTCAGCTGAGCCAAGCTGCTCCCCGGAAAGGGCTATCGCAGCGAAACCTCAATATCATGCTGGGTCGATTAAATGAAATTAAGAACTGGGTGGAGCGGGGTTTTGTAAGGCCTAAGCAATCGGCAGCCATCCATTTGGGTCCGGCCATTGAGGACATTAGCGAGGAGGCGTTTGCCCAAGGCAACCTGGAAATTTCTAAGGTGATTGCTCAATTGGAGCTGCGGTTGAAAGAGATTGATGAGATTGTAGTGCACAGCCAACGGCAGGCCGAGGAGATTTTTAGACTGTACCGGGATACCGACATAAAATATAGAATCAACGACATCCTGGCAAACTTGGAAGCTGGACAACTGCCGCAGGCCAAAGATAAATTAGATAGAATCAGGGAATTATACTTCGATGTAACCAAGCAAGAGCCTTATGCGAATGAGGTGCTAACCCAGCAGAAATACCTTCGTATCGCCGGTCTTCTCGATGGGGCCGGGAAACTGCTCGCCGGCAGCAAAGTTCAGGGACCTGACTTAAAACGTTCGTTGGGTTTGATTCTTGAGGAAGTCCAGATTCGTCACACAGGTGTTATTGCCGTTGATTCGGCCATGCTGGAAAAGGCGGGTTCAAGGGCGAGCATGCCCGAGCTTGCACTTGACATTGTCGAGGCGCTCAAAGGGGACTCTTTGGCCATAGAGGCTTTTAATAAAATTTATACGTCAAAAAACGTTCAAAATTATGTCATTGAATTGATGCACAAGTTCATGTATGTCCCTGGAATTCAAAAAGTTATTTTGAAGTTCGCTGGCATTAGTGAGCAACCACATTTTGGCGCATTAGGGGAGCTGATTCACGCGTACTTTTTACAAGAAGACGGGTACGAGATCGTTGCTTTTGCCCTGGATGAGGAAGATTCCGTTCGCAGGACCGTGGAATTCGATATTTTAGTCAGAAAGAAAGATGGCCACTTTTTCTTTGTCGAAGTTAAGAGTTCTTCGGGAAGGAGACTGGAGGAGACGTCCCTGGTAGGAGGCAGGTTCGCGGACGTGACAGACGGTTACGTTGAGCCCAAAGCATGGACGGACAACATCGTCCTTTCTATTCGCAATGGAAAAGATAAATTTGACCGAGTGGATGATTTCTGGGGAAAAGCTAAGTCTCCTAATTTTGTCTCCATGCTGCTGGTGCAGGACCAGTTAAAACGGCAAATGGGCGAGCGGTTGGCTCGGGAGCTGATTATCGAGCTCAAAGCAGGCCCTCCCCGCCTGATATTTAGTTTGACAGAGAAGGCGGGTTACGTGATTTCAAAAGATGATAAGATGATGATTGAAAAAGATGGCTCCCGGCATCCGTTACCCCCTGACCCTCAACCTAATGCCGATGACTTAAATGAAATTTCAGCTCATATCCTCAGCCGCGCCAAGGTTGCCCGTTTTCCCACTGAGGTGATTTTCAGGCCTCGCCTTCGGGTGAATCGGTTTGGGCGCATTGATGAGCCTAAAGTGCCCTTAGACTTTAAGCATCTAGTCGACGCCGTCAGCCTCGCCGCACGCATGGCACCGGAAGCGATCGGAGCGATTTTGAAGGAATTGACATTTTATTTGTCAGACCGTTCCATAAAGGAGGAGCAGCTTGACCGTGCCCTCAGCGAACTGGCTAAAGTACACCGAATGGAACCTCTCCAAATTACCGTCGGAGGGGACCATAAGTCAGTGACCGTGTTGTTTCCGTATGTGGGTGTTCGGATGGAATTTTATGCCCAGGAGAAGGAATTAAGGGCTAGGCATATGGAGTATGTTTATCGCTCCGGATTGTCCCGCCAGCAACAGGAAATTTTGCTGCAGCGCCCGATCAAAGATATCCCCATCGCAAACCCAGAAGAGTTTACCGGAAAGACGATCCTCATCACGGGAGCCGCGGGGTCTATGGGAGAAGCAGTGGCTCATGAATTCGCCAAACTTCCGATCAAGAAGATAGTGCTCATCGACCGTAACAAAGAAGCTTTAGAAAAAGAGCTCAAGCCAAAATTTCAGGGAACCAACGTTGACTTGCAGATCCGCGGGCTGGATACCACCGACGATATCGGACTCAGGCAAGCCATTCGAGACACTTTGCCGGATTATATTTTCCATCTGGCCGCCTTTAAGTTTGTCAATTTGGGAGAGCTGGAGCTTAATCGGGAAGAGGCCTACGCCACCAATGTCATTGCCACTGAAAAATTGATTCAGTTGGCGCATGAATTTCACACGCACCGGCTGGTCATTGCCAGCAGCGATAACGCCAATAACCCGGTGAGTTTTTATGGGGGAACAAAAAAAGCAGTGGAGCAAATGGTGCAGCAATTTCATCCACGGTCGCAAGCTAGACCGACCGAGCTGGTGGCAGTGCGCTTTCATAATCTCTTGGATTCGCGAGGGAGTTTGGTCCCTATTGTCGCGCAGCAATTGCGAAAAGGGAACCCGATCATCCTTTTTGGAAAAGACACTAAAAGATTTTTCTTGCCCGTGCAAGAAGCGGTTGCATCTTTAATTAATGTGGGACGAAGCGCGCCTCCCCGCAGCATTGTGGTGCTTAAAGGAGGGACAGAGCATGAGATCATGAAGGTGATTGAGCGTCTGGCCCATGTGGAACGAAAGAATCCACAGATTATTGTCAAGCCCTTGCCGGCCGGCGAAAAACCCACCGAAGAATTGATTACTGCCGAAGAGTTGCAAAGAGCTCAAGACAAAGGGGATTTTTGGGTGCTTCCCGCTGGCAATGTAGGTAAAGATATTTTTCTTACTGAATTGTTACGATTTGATGCCCAAGAAATTAGAGCCAGGATGGATTATAAGGGGGCTCCCAGAGCAGCGGGTCTGCGGATACGTCCGCCGAAGCAGTTAGTGAGGGTGGAACGGGAATATCGAAAGGCTGACGGCACTACGTTGTTTTTGACGGATGATGCCCGCAGGGAAGGTGCCTTTTTAGAGGCCACTGGCCAGGAACGCAGCATATCATTAAAAAGTTTTACCTTTGTTGTGACGGATGGTAGTCAGCGTGTGGGGTTTATTGATTTTAATGTGAATGAGGCCACGAAACAGATTGAACTGAATCTGTCTTACACATACGGCAAGTTTGAACAGCAGGGATGGGCCACTTTGGGTTTGGCGTTGTTAAAGCTTTATTTTGTGCAGAGCGGATGGTCGGACTATGAGATTCTGTCGACGCCGGGCCCTTCCGAAGCGGGTTATATGCACAGCCGGCAAGGTGCCGCGAGAATTTTTAAAGAGGTCAGCGAGGAAAGAATAGGCGATCTACGTATTCTCCATTGGAAAATCGAAGATGCGGAAAAAATCAGAGCCACGTTAGACCTGGCCATGCTTCAAAAGACGCTTGCCGCAGGCCTGTTGTTGCTGTCTACCCTAGGCGCAGTTCATGAGCTTCCTGCTGACATTGCGAAGCTCCAGGAATTAGGTGTGGCGGATTTAAATCCAGACTATAAAGCCCTAGAAATCAAATTGTCTGCCGCTTTAGAGGTCGAGGACATTATCAAAAAGATAGACGCCTTAGAGGCTGTGGTTATGGAAGCAAATGCTCACTTAGCAAATGGAAAATTAAGAAGCAACGAAGGGCAAGCCTGGGCCCAGTTGCAAGCGAAGGCACGGCTGTATTGGAATTTTGCCTTTAATTGGGGGCAAGCCGAGCGGTTCTATCAGTTGGTGAAACAGGGAATACCAGAGCAGGAGTTAATTAAATTTTTAACCGTACTCATTGAGGGTTTGGAGGGTTATCAAGCTTCCTTGCAGGATGATGGCACTAAATTGGGCCAGGTACAGAACGAAATAAGGAAGGAAGTTCTTGCGCTCATTTCGACATTACGGGACTTTGGGGAAAAATATGGGATTGAACGCCGAGCCCCCCCTTACCATCTTAACTCTCTTGAAGCGTCCGTGAACAAAAGCCCGAAACAAAAACACGACAGCGCTCAAATGCCAGATCAGGCCATGTTGGGCCGAAGCCATTTTGCCAGCCAGACAACACTGTCTGCAGTGAAAAATTTCAGCAAAAAAAGATTCTTGCGGTCAGAGGAGGGCGACGAGGCCATGACCCTTGGTCTAGCGCAGGCCAAGAAAGGCGGTATTGATCTGCACACCGCTACGCGGGACTTGCAACTCAACAATGCCGGAAAGGATATCCAATTCAAGCTTGATCCCGCCATGTTAAAGCAGCTGCAAGACGCCCGCGGCTTTGTGCCGGTCATCCTTGACATTCACCCCTTGGTCGATCTTAAGCTGTTTTTAGGCGTATGATGAGGACAGCCCCGGTCCAGGTCCTACAGGTCCTAGTCCCAGGAGCCCCAGTCCCCACAGTTGACTCATAAGTAAATGTTACCCTGTGGGGCGAATTTGTGGGAGCCATGCCTCAAAAGTAATGTTACCCATCCTTGTATGGTTTGTTAGCCAATCTGAAAATTTTCTTGAGTTTATTT